>JADFOP010000005.1 GCA_022562795.1 Nitrospinota bacterium | reverse complement strand
ATGCGAGCATCGGGGTAGCATTTGCGAAGGGCGCGGAGGGCAGGTGTGGCCAGAAGGTAGTCACCGATTCCCGCCACCACAATGACCAGGATCCTTTTTACACGGGCGGGAGGTGATTTAGACCTGCCTAGGGTTCTTCTAAGAAGGGCCAGAATAGCCCTTTCCAGGATGCGTATCACAGTCCGTAGCATCTACTGTCCGGGGAGTTCTTAACCACTACACTTTTCTAAGGCGCGTGTTATAGTCGGGGCCTCACAAGCTGCATTTGGCAGGACGAGACGGGGCCACTCATTAAGCAAGGTCGGGCACGGAAGGGGAGGGCATTAGGGCAGCCCGTTCCTCCTCCTCAGCCTCGATCTCTAAAAGCCGGACAACGATTCCTGTCGTCAGCCAAAAGGGCTCCATGATGCGGATGATGATGAAGGTGTTGGTACCCAGGCCATGTGCGGCTAGTGTAAAGATTCCGACAGTGAGACCCAAGCCGATGCCCCGAAATAGGGGTGATTTTGCCTCCCTAAAGGTTCTGTATCCCACCCGGAAAATGGACACCAGAAGCCATAAGAATGCGCCGAAACCAATCATGCCCGTTTCCACCAACACTCGAGGAAATTGTGCGTCCAAGAACCGGTATCCGGTAACCCCGGTGCCGAAGACGGGGTGTTTGAGCCAGTCTCTGCCAGCCCTCACGTAGGAGGTCACCCGTTGCGAGGTGGACGTATCCAGCAGAATTCCGAACATCTCGACTTGCAGGGGGTGGCGTGAGTAAGGCTGGTCCCAGGTATAAGTGACACGCTCCTGGACCTTTTCGGGAATGACAGTTGGCCCTAACAAAACAAGGACGATCAATCCAAGAATCAGGCCGGTTCGCCGAGGGCTAAACGCGAGCAAGGCGAGGTACATGGCGGCAAGCGCTACCATTGAGGATCGAGACAGGGAAAATAGAATCGGAATTGTGATGATCGTAAATACGAGCATCCCGCGCCGCACCCACCGGTCGTCGTGGGTGAGGCTGATGCTGAGAATGAGCGAGAGCATGAAGACGAGATATCCACCGAAGGTGTTGGGCTCGGGGTGAGCGCCTTCGAAGGGGGCTGTGACCCGGCCTCCGGCGGGGATTTGAGCAATACCGTAGACGGAGACCAGGATGCACGTGACGATGAGGACCATGATAAGATTTCGGACCTGATTGCGGTCCCGGATAATATTTACCGCCATGAAGTAGATGAAAAAGTATTCAATGAGCTTCAGGGTGAAGAAAAAGCCCGACTTCGCCTCGACCCGGCCATTCATGAAGCCCCATATGGTGGAAAATATGATAATAGAGCCATACAAGATGATAGGTTTGTTAAGTGGAGTTCGTCGGAACAGCCCAAGATCCTTATCGAGCGTGGTCCTAGCGAAATACGAGAGGGCGATGACCGCAATGAGGATATCGTCCAGCCGGAGGGTGATGCCACGGCTTAAAGTCCCTCGCCCTCCCACCTCACCCACGAGGATTTCAGGGGAAAGGAGCATTGACAAGATGAGAATGTAGAGGCCAATCTCAGGGCTTAGGAAGCTGATGGCTAGGATTGCCGTCAGGGAAACCCCGGCGAGGATGTAATACTGAGGGATTTGAAGCAGCCCTGTTGATAGGAGGAACGCGACCACGATGAGAAGGGCCGTTGGAATTAAAAGCTTCAGAGCAATGTCGGCCGTGGTAGTGCGCATGCTCGATTAAATCACAAGAAGAGTGGGGAAATCACTTACGACGGAGGAGATGCCTGAAGAAGCCTCGACGCGCTTGTTCTTCCTCCTCAACCCCGTAGCCGTAAGCGTATTTCTTGCCGTGATACCGATAGTACTCAAGCTCGTAGAAGTCAGGGCTCGCCTCGGCCTTTAGCTTGTTCAGCACCACGCCTACGACCTTTCCTTTGACGTTCTCGATTAGGAACTTGGCACGTTTCAAGGCGCTCCTAGCGACCCTGCCGACTTCGTACACTAAGATGACGCCGTCACACTTGGACCCCAAGATGGCAGCATCACTAACGGGGACTACAGGTGGGGTGTCAATAATCACGTAGTCGTAGGCTTCCCGTACTTCCTCCAAAAACGCGTTCATGTTTTCAGAGAAGTGAATCTCCGACGGGTTGGGGGGGATGTCGCCGCAGGTGATGATGTCGAGATTATCCATTCCCGGCGACTGGAGTATGTCATCCAGATCGAAGGTTCCCATGATCAGGTCAGTGATGGATTTTACAGTGTCCTGCCAGGGTTGGTCGCCAAGTATGATGTCTGTTAGGCCCCCACGACGGTCGAGGCCAAAGGATCGGTGGAGTTCCGGCTTGCGCAGGTCCCCATCCACCAGGAGGGTCCGCTTGCCCATCTGGGCGAAGGTGATGGCTAGGTTCGAAACGGTAGAGCTCTTGCCCTCCAGTGGGTTGGTGCTCGTGACGATGAATGTCTTATAGCCGTACTCGATGTGTAGATATTGGATGTTGGTCCGAAGGGCCCGAAAGCTCTCAGAGTAGCTGGAGCGTGGGTCGAAGTGGATTATAAGCATGGCGTGACTGCGAAGGTCTTCATCCCCTGGGCCCTTCTTTTTTCCCCGCAGTTTCTTCATTACATCGTCGGTATCCATTTGAGGAATAATACCAAGCACCGGGACCTCGAGAAAAGTCTCCACGTCTTCAATGGCCCCGATGGAGGTATCGAGCGCCTCGAAGATAAAGGCCAGGATGCAGCCTAAAAGGAGGCCGAGTAAAGTGCCGGCAAGGGATATTGCGATGACGGCGGGTTGATTGATAGGGATAGGGGGCGAAAGTGCGGGACGAATGATGGTGACATCGAAGACCCGCTGTGCGCTACGGATGAGGATGTCTTGATAGCTTTCCTCGAGCTGAGCCAGTGTGCTGGCATTGACGTTAATGTCGCGCTCAAGACGGGCCAAGGCGAGGCTGACCTCAGGGTACGAAGCGATTCGCTCCTGCAAATCGGCAAGTTTTGTCCAAAGAAGCTGTTTTTTTCGCAAGAGTGTGCTCTGTTCAGCCTCCAACTGCTCCAATATGTCCTGGATGGTCTCTTCAATCTTGATGTTAAGTGTCTTGATGTCCGGATGGTTGTCGGTGAATTCTAAGAGCAGCGTGTCGCGCTCAATGAGGTGCTTTTGGAGCCTATCCTTCATCTTTTGTACGACAATGCTGGGGCTCGCCCCCGGCCGGCCTGCGGCATTTCGAGTCGGTAGTTGTTTCTTCTCTCGAAGGTGCGTGAGAATTATGTTGACCTCCTTGAGCTTTCTCTCGGTCTCGGCGAGGTCGCTTTCGGCCTTCGTAAGAGCGTGAAAATCTTCCGTGGCCTGGGTATCTACAGAGACGGAACCCGTCTCTTCTTTGAGAAGCTTGAGAGCATCCTCCCCAGATTCCAGGTCGGCCTTTACCTTTTGGCGCTGTTTCTCGATGAAAATGCGGGTATCATCCACCCGAGCGTGCTTCTGCCCGAAGTCCCACTGACGGAAGAGCTGGGCCGTCGTGTTGGCTATTTGTTCGGCGAACACGGGGTCCGCAGCCGTGGCGGTGATGTTGACTATGTTGGTGACGGTCTCCTTTTCCGTCTCAATCTGCTCCTTAAGATTCAGGGCGACCTGGAGGAGCTCGGGGTCGTTGCGGATCTCATCCTCTGTGAGTTTCGGGTCCAAGAGGCCGAGCTGCTTGGCCGTCAGCACCATGACCGGAAAGCTGCTGATGAGCTCAGACTGGGTCTCCACATAGTCGGCAATTTCGAAAGCAGCGGGCCTCTCGCCCCCCAGAACGGGGCGGTTCCAATCGATCTTGACCGAGGCGACGGCCGTGTAGATCGGCTCAATCTTTTGAAACTTCGCAAAAAGGAACGTCAGGGTCCCCATTAAAATCGTCGTTACTATAACGACGACTTTTCGCTTTCGTAGAATCCGCCAGTAATCGCGCAGGTTAAAATCGTATTGGGCCATAGATTCTTGTTTCTCGCTTAATCCCTGAAAATTGGGCCCCGCTCCCCAGTGCCGCTGCCAGGGGTCATGGCGTCAATGTCCAGCAGGATTCCGGTCACATTCTCGATGTTCTCAAGCGTTGGATTGAGCCTGTCCATCCAGACGTTCCACTTGCCAATGGCGCTCGTGGGAACAATAATGACGTCGTTGTTGGCTAGCGAGGTATCCTGGGTACGGTCGCCGGTGGCCATGATGTGCTTCACGTCGGAGACCATCACACGGGACTGGTCTCCCAATCCACGGAATATGAAAACCCTGCGCTCGTTAGCGTCTCTAGTGAAGCCGCCAGCCATAGCGATGGCCTGCAAGACCGTAATGCGTTCATCCACGAGAAAAGTGCCCTGGCGGCCCACCTCTCCAACCACAAAAATACGGTCCTCGGCCCGCAGGGGAACGAATACCACATCGCCGTCATCGAGGACGAGGTTCTGCGAGATGTCAGCATCGAAGATGGCCCGGGACAGGTTGACTACCAACTTCTTGCCGTCCCTGCGGATGACCTCTACTCGCTCAAGCCGTGCGTTTTCAACTTGTCCGCCGGCCCGAATTAACAAATCGAGCAAGGTTGTCTTGCCTTTGAGAGTGTAAGTGCCGGGCCCAGTTCGTTCCGACCCAAAAATTGTGCCCCTGGAAACGCCCCCAAAAATTGACGCCGTCTTGCTGTTGTACTCCTTGACGAGGATATCAATTCGCGGTTTTTTGAGAAACTCTGACAGACGTTCCGTCAAGAGGTTGTCGATCTCCAAAATGGTAAGCCCTGCGATGGGGGCATCTTCTATAAAGCCGAAGGAAATTCTTCCGTCCGGACGCACATGAGTTTCAAATTTCTCAGGCTCAAGGGCCCGCCACATCGTAATGTCCAAAACGTCTCCGGGACCGACGATGTATTCAGAAATACCGCTTACCATGGTAAAGACCCGGTTCTCGATTGTGATGGGGTTGCGTGGTGGGCCCCCTGCCGGAAACGACACCGTCGAGCTGGATGGCAAAAGAATCTCGCCCCGTCGGTTCTTGGCAGTTTCCTTGGAGCTATGGGGTACTAATGGCAGGCCCATGCCCACTCCTGTCGTTTGGATGCGGTGGTCTGGGATCCCGTTAGCCACTAAATACCCCTTAACCGATTCGGCCCTCAGTACAGAAAGCGATACCGGATCGGTCGTGCTGGCAATTCCTCCCTCCTCTGAGCCTGCATGTCCGATCACCCTTATGGGGCCTGGTGGTGCTGTTAGGAGGGAGGCCAATACCCTGTCGAGCGTGGCCGTGGCGCTCGGTGAAAGTATGGTCTCCTCTTGGTCAAAGAAGACCATGAAGGTACTGGTTTCAAACGGTTGTATTACTTGTGGATGAAGTGGAGACGATGGGGCGCTCGGTAGAGCCGGAGCGCCTACAGCAGCTTTCCCTTTGCGGGCGGTACAAGCATGGAGCAGGAGGAAGAGGCAACAGGCCAGCCTTGCCACTACTAGGATGTATCGCCGGGGCTGCCGCGCAGCAGGTTCCTTTGGCCTCATGCGTTAGTAGTGCTCCTCAGGTGCGCGGACTCTGGCAAGTCGCTCCAACCCCTCAATTGACATTCTTATAACAGGTAAGGGGTCTCGGGTCAAATCTGCCTTTTGCATAATTACCAAGGAATTTCAAGCTGTTGGGAAGCTTCTTTGACGTAGAGTGATAGGCCTGATGGGCACGAGGGATAGGAGGTGAACGGCTATCTGGCCCTTGGCCTTGGGTGGGTGTCTCCCGGCCGACGCGTGCCTCGGGGGTGCGTCTCACCGGGCCGTAGCCTACGGTTCTCCTCTGGAGCCAGGGGACGTGACTCTCCCCCTGGTAGAAAAAATTCCCCTCTGGGGGTGGCTGCTGGGCCTAGGGGCGTTATTGGCTGGCTTGCTTCCGAAACCCCTTCCTGTGGGCTCAGCGGCTCTTGAATGGATGCGGAGCGTTTTCCCGTGAGACTCTGCGTGGACCCTCGGGCCCCTGGCACGGGTCTCCATACAGAAGGTACAAGCAATTTTCGGGATTCGGACAACGAAGATTGTATGGAGTGGTCGAGCTCGGGGGGGACTCTTTGGGCCATATTCCGAAGGAGTTCCTGCTGGTGTATGCCTATGGATTCGATGGACTGGTAGTAGACTGCTGAGTTCAGAGCGCTTATTGGCAGCTTTTGGATAGTTTCCATAGCCTCTTGAATTGTTTCCCTGTAAGCCTCGAGAACGGCCGGAACCAGGTGGTATTTCTCCTTTACTATCATGAGCTGAGCCTCTCGCAATCGTCGTTGGGCTATCAAGAGGCGAAAGGCGAGGGCTCGGTAGTGATCCTGAGCTAAGGTGTCAAGGGTCTCCATCTCGGTGCGTCGTAAATCCTCGTAGCCCGCCTCGTCTGGATATGAAAGGGACTGACCGAAGGCAAAGGGTACGTTTAATGCCAGCCAGCCTATGAGAAGAGCGATTGTAAGTTGGACGAACCGTTTCATTTATTCTTCTAGGGTTATTTAACTAGTTGGCCTAACGCCCTTTCGGAAATGGCGCCAACTATATATATTAAAGGGCGTTTCCTTAAGTCCATGACCTTCTGGTCGGCGGCATGCCTTTCGTGAGGATCATGAAGAATTTCGATGGTAGGCCGTAGGGGTGAATCTTCGTGTACGATTAAGACCCTCCCAACTAGATTATTGCTGAGTTTCACCAAGCTATTGATTGGGAATATGGACAATTTTTGGAGAAATAGCTTGATTAATCGAGGGTCAAATTCACTCTTACGAGTGAAGATTATCTCTTTGGCCGCCTTGTGCGGCGATATTGCTGGTCGCCACGACCTAGGATGCGTCATTGCGGCAAATGAATCTACCACACCGATTAGGCTGGCAAATTCGTGGATGTCATTACCAGACAGCCCGCGGGGATAGCCTTGGCCCTGGTGCCGTTCATGTTCTTGTGCGATCACGGTTTGGAGCCACTCGAATTTCGGGCCTAGCCCAGAGAGGAGCTCCTCCCCTCTAAGGGGGTGGGACTCGATAATCGATCGCTGTTTGGAAGAGAGTGGGCCCGACTGTTCGAGGATGGAGATGGGGATGCCCATCATTCCCACCCCGTGGAGGAGGCCCGCTAGCGCGAGCTTCGAAAGCTCCTTCTGGTCGTAATTCCGTCCGCTACCGAGCCTGACGGCTAGTGTGGCCACGTTGATGGCGTGTGCAGCCCAGTCCATCGGCCCGCTCGCCGTGACCATGACGGCAAGGTATAGCGAGTTCTGGGTAATTTCTTCATCGCCAACATCTGGGTCGTGACGAACCATAGAGGCAACGAGCGCTTCGGCTAGAGGGCCTAAAGTAGCGATATCAAGTGGGCCGCCTTCAGCAGCCGCCTCGTAGATGACACTCGTTCCCTTATATATATCTTTGTAAAGATCGATAGTTTCTTCTTCGATAGGGACGAATTCCTCCTTGTCCGAAATCTCTTCCAGCTCAAGAGGGGTGGGCTCTGATTTAACCTGGTCTGCCACGTCGGATAGCTCCGTTAAGCGCAATCCTTCTGAAGGCCCTTCTGGCGGCTTGGCTTCTTCCGCAGGGGGTTCCGATTCCTGGGAGGGTGGGCCTTCCAAAGGAAGTTCGCGGAAACGGATCTCTTCTTCGGAGTTTTTATCGGGATTTTCTTTGTCCATCGTGCATATCCACATTGGTCGGCGAACCTTACGCCGACACTTAAACTTGCCTATTTGCCGCCTTAGAGCTGTTTATTATCTGGCTCTTTCGGAGCCTGCAGGTTGAAAGACGGCTTCACGGACAACCGTTCCACTTTAAGTGTATCGATTATTGGGGCTCTGGTAAAGGATTAAATTTGGCTCTCTTTAATTCCTCTATTTATTACCCTAGCGTTGGGGTTGGTGGATGAGAATTGAGAGCCCTTGAGGCGGTGGCTGTAATCAGCGCTAACTCCTTGCCTCTATGATAGGGTAGTATAATAATTGCTGGTAAAAGAGGGGAATCTTTTTTGGGAAATAGTTGTTCCCGTAAGCTTTATCAATTTCCCTCATAGAATGTGATCCAGGTGTCACCATCTCATGGAATGCTCAATTATCATCCCTGCACTTAACGAGCGAGATAACCTCGAGCCCCCCCTTCAGGGTCTGAAGGGGGTTTTGGATGGGCTCGTCCCTTCATGGGAGGTCGTTGTAGTCGATGGTGGATCGACCGACGGGACGGTGGAGCTGGCCCGTCGGAGGGGCGCCAGTGTCATATTCCAAACGGACCCCGGCTACGGAGGGGCGCTAAGGGTGGGTTTCGAGGCGGCCAGGGACGACCCTCAGGCGACCCGAACCAACTACCCGCAGCAGGACCCATTAAAATTGTGCCCGTTAGCTGGAGCGGGCCTCGGGCGAGGAACCCGATGATGGTTGATAAAGAGCGTATCAAGGATCAGTTCGGCCAGGCCGCTGCTCGATATGTGACCAGCCTGACGCATGCCACCGGGCCGGACCTCGCCCGCCTCGTGGAGCTCGTCGCCCCATCGGCCGGTGGTCGCCTCCTTGACGTCGCCACCGGTGGCGGCCACGTGGCCATGGCCCTCGCGCCCCACGCCGGGCTAACTGTGGCTTCCGATCTTACGCTGGCGATGCTCGTCGAAGCACGGCGTTTCATTGCGGAACAAGGTTTCCCCGGTGTCGAATACTGCTTAGCCGATGTCGAGCAATTGCCCTTCGCTGAGGCCAGCTTCACCGCCGTCACCTGTCGCATCGCGCTCCATCACGTTCCGGATTTGGAAAGTGCAATAGAGGAGGTCTACCGTGTGCTTTCCCCCGGCGGAAGCTTCGGCTTAGTCGATAGCATGGTCCCAGATGACCGCCAATTGGCGGACTTTCTTAACAACGTCGAGCGGCTGCGGGACCCAACTCACGTCCGCTCCCTTGCCCGCTCGGAGTGGGTTTCCCTGCTGGAGGCGACGGGCTTCCGGGTAGAAGCAGCCGAAGTGTACAAGACGACGCACACGTTCGACACTTGGGCTGCCCGGATTCCCCACCTCGATGCGGTCGGGCGCAAAGGCCTGGAGCGGTCCTTTCTCGAGGCCCCGTCTCGCGTGGCCGATTACTTTAGCTTCGAAGTCGTGGAGGGCAGGTTGGTACGTTACACCGATGACAAGCTCCTCCTTTTAGGCCGTAAAGCCTGAGTATTGTTTAACAAAAAACGGCGGGGGATCCCCTTCGGGCATCCCCCGTTGATGTGTGGAGCGGACTCAGGCGCTCATCGCTGGTCGATCGGGACGTACTGGAGGTCCTTTTCGCCCAGGTAGATGGCCCGGGGCCGAAAAATTCTGTTTTGCGGCAGGTACTCGAGGATGCGGGCTACCCAGCCGGCGATACGGCTCACCGCGAATAGGGGCGTAAACATAGCCGTCTCGATTCCCAGGCAGTGATAGATGGTCCCCGAGTAGAAGTCGACGTTGGGGAAGATGCCTTTGGCCCCGTAGGCGTCGATGACCTTTGCTTCCACACGCACGGCGATTTCGTAGAGCTCGGGCTTTCCCGCGGCTTCGCAGAGTTCCTTGGAGTGGCGGGCAAAGATTCGTGCCCGAGGGTCGTAGGCCTTGTATACTCGGTGGCCGAAACCCATAACCTTGACTTTGTTCTTGATGGCGTTGTCCATGTACTCGTCCGCCTTGTCGGCAGAGCCGATCTCGTTGAGCATGTAGAGGACCTGCTCGTTGGCGCCGCCGTGGAGCGGACCTTTGAGCGAGCCGATCCCGGCGGCGATGGCCGAGTACATATCGGTCATAGACGATATGACCACCATGGAGGAGAATGTCGAAGCGTTCACCCCGTGGTCGGCGTGGAGGACGAGGGAGAGGTCCATCATTTTCTCAAATACCTCGCTCGGCTTCTCCCCCGTCATCATGTAGCAGAAGTTGGCCGAGTGGTCGAGGGAGGGGTCGGGCTCCACGGGCTCTTGGCCCGCCCGGATGCGTTGGACCGCCCCGGCGATGGTTGCAAGCTGAGCAATGAGGCGCAGCCCGATGTCCGCGTAATTCTCGATGGACTGCTCCTCGGCCTGAAGGTTAAAGGTTCCCAAGGCCGACACGCCCGTGCGAAGGGCGCTCATGGGGTGAGTGTCGGCAGTCGGGATGATCTTTAGAACCTGGATGATCTCGGGCGGGATGGACCTGTATGAGACGAGCTTGGCCTTGAACTCATCGAGTTCGCTTTGGGTCGGGAGCTTGCCGTAGAGCAGCAGATAGCAGGTCTCTTCGTAGTTCGTCTTCTCGCCAATCTCCTCGACGTCGTAGCCCTGGTAGATCATCTTTCCTTCCGCCCCGTCGATGTAGTTTATGCGCGTTTCGCAGGCGATGACCCCGTCGAGCCCCTTGGCGTATTCCTGCTGTCCGTAGAATTCCAGTACTTTCTCCGCCATAATACGTCCCTCCTTTCACCAAATATGGGTGGCAAGTAAACATGGATGAGCCTGGGAGCGTCGGTCAGCTATCGAAAAGGCGGCCAGATGACAGGCTGACTCTATCATGAGAGAGTTCTGGGTGGCGTGACCAGGCATGGACCATCTCTATGAGAGCCGCTAACGTCGGTCTCCCACGGTGTGGGCTAGCTTTTGACTGTGTCTCGTGATTGCTTTGAAGGTTAGGTGCAGTTCGGAAAAGTGGAAATTCCCGCAAAGAATGGAGCATTGCACGGAATTCCCCTCTCAGCCCGAACGTTTCACCCCTATTTTATTAATATTACCAAATCCGCGAAATTGTCAAGCAGGTTTTCTCTACAAAAATAAGGGAAATGTTGAAAAACACCCTACGGACCTTCAATGGCTACCTATCAGGGCCATTATTTGGGTAGATTCCGCTCGTAAATGAGGCGGAGCCCCTCCAGGGCGAGGGAGTGATCGACGGTCATTATGACGTCGGTCTCACGGGCGATGGTCTCGACGAGTCCGCCCGTGCCGATGACTTTCGGCTCGCCCCCCAGCTCCTCTTTCATCCGGGCTACAATGCCCTCCACGAGGCCGACGTACCCGTAGAGCATGCCAGATTGCATGCTGGCGACCGTAGTTCGGCCGATGACCGATTTGGGTTTGGCCATATCGACCAGGGGCAGCTTGGCCGCCTTGTGGAAGAGAGCCTCATAGGAGAGGAGGATCCCTGGGGTTATGATGCCACCCAGATATTCTCCGTCGGCCGAGATCGCGTCGAAAGTGGTTGCGGTTCCAAAGTCTATAACTATGCACGGGGTGCCGTATTTCTCTATGGCGGCCACGCCGTTGACAATCCGATCCGCCCCTACGTCACGCGGGTTTTCGTAAAGCACCGGCATGCCCGTCTTGGTGCCGGGTCCCACAATGAGCGGTTCCAGATCGAAGTATTTTCTGGCCATCTCTGCGACCACCATCTCCAGGGGCGGCACGACGCAGGAGAGAATCAGATCGGTGATGTTGTCGAAACTCATTCCGGCAAGGTCGAAAAGTTCTTTGAGAATGATGCCGTACTCGTCAGCCGTTTGGTGAGGCTGCGTGGTTATTCGCCAATCATTAAGCAGCCGCTCGCCCTCGTACACTCCTAGGACTGTATTGGTATTCCCAATATCCATCACCAGTAGCACGTACGTTTCCTCAGTTGGGCGGGCCGCTTCGAAGGTGCACCACGTCGCCCTCGAGGACAGGCACCTCACGCCCCTCGGCGGTTCGCACCACTAAGTGGCCGCCTTCTGTGAGTCCGACGGCATCGCCCTCCAGCGTTCCATCGGTCATCTTTACCATAACCCGCTGGCCCAGGGTAGCGGCAAAAGACCTCCACGCCTCCAGGACGGGGCCAGGCCCCTTCTGTCGAAAAGCGTTGTAGGCCTCATCTAGCTCCAGGAGGATGGCTTTCAGGAGGACCAGGCGCTCAAAGGAGCGCCCGGTGGCCTCGAGGAGCGATGTGGTGGTTGTCTGGAGCTCCTGGGGAAAGGCCTCGGGCGGTGTTGTGACGTTGATTCCAATACCGATGACCACTACGGGCGCCTCGCCGGGTGGGGTAAGCAACTCGGTGAGAATGCCGCCCAGCTTTTTCTCGTCGATAGTAAGATCGTTGGGCCATTTGAGCCGCACCTCCGCCCCCGTCGCCTCGACGAGGGCCCGGGCCGTGGCCCCTCCTGCCATGAGCGTGCAGAGAGGCAACGACTCTGACGCCAACGACGGCCGCAGCAGACAAGACATGTAGAGGCCCTCAAGCGGGGGCGAAAACCAGGCCCGTCCCATCCGGCCCCGGCCCCCCCTCTGCCCGTCGGCCACCACGCAACATCCCTCAGGCGCACCCGATGCCGCAAGCTCCTTGCAGACGTCGTTGGTGGAGCCGACCTCTCCGTAGTGCCAGACCTCTCCGCCTATCACAGTTGCGCTGTGGAGGCCCAGCTCAAGCCGTTCACCTTTGAGGGTCGTCATCGCCTTGTGGGGAATCAGCCTGGCCCTCCTCGGGACCCTGCTGCAGGAGTGAGGTGATGGAGCCCTTGAGGCGGGTCTCCTTTCCTAAGAGTGAAGCGTGGCGCCCCTTCTCTTTTGCTACCACTGCCTCTGGAGCCTTGGTCAAATAGTCCTCGTTGGCCAGCTTCTTCTCGACCATCGTGAGCTCTCGGCGGACCTTCTTCAGTTCCTTTTCAAGGCGCTTCTGCTCCTCGGCGATAACCAAGGCCATATCCTTGTCTAAAACGATAAAAATCTCTGCCCCGTCGACGATAGTTACGGCCGCACCAGCAGGCTTGGGTTCAGCGGGATCGACATGCAGTTCACCCACGCGGGCTAAATCCGTTATATATTTCTCGTGGTTTATGTACAGGGTAGATAGGCCCTCGTCAGCCGTGTGGATGAACACATCGACCGTCATTCCAGGTGTTAGGTTCTTCATCTCGCCTCGAACGGTCCGGATGGCTGCCACCGCCTCTATGATCCGCGCCATGTCGGCCTCTGCATTCTGATCGATGCCCGCCTTGGATGCAGCAGGAAAAGGGGCCACGGTGACGCTTCCATCCGTGCCGGGCAGGTGGTGCCATATCTCCTCGGTAAGGAATGGCATGAAGGGGTGGAGCAGCCGGACGATTCTATCCAGCACCCTCAACAAGACGGAGCGGGCGGTGTCCCGGCTTGAGCCGGGGGTGGCCAGGCGGGGCTTGACGAGCTCAACGTACCAGTCGCAGAACTCGTGCCAGACAAACTGGTAGATTGCTTGGCAGGCCTCGTTGAGCTTGTAGGACTCGAGGGCCTCTCGGACGGTGAATTCTAGGCGGCTCAGGCGGCTTAGAATCCATCGGTCGGCCAACTCCGTGGCCTCCTCCACGGGCGCGGTCGGGTCGTAGTCTTCCAGGCGCATTAGGACGAACCGTGTGGCGTTCCAAAGCTTGTTGGCGAAGTTCCGGTATCCGGTGATGACCTGTTCGGAGAGCTTTACGTCCCGGCCGTGGGCGGCGAGGGCCGCCAGGGTGAAGCGGATGGCGTCGGTGCCGTAGTTCTCCATCATTATGAGCGGGTCGATGACGTTTCCCTTCGACTTGCTCATCTTCTCGCCGCGCTCGTCCCGAACCAGGGCGTGGATGTAAACGTCTCGAAAGGGGACATCGCCCATGAACTTGAGCCCCATCATGATCATCCGCGCCACCCAGAAAAAGAGGATATCGAAACCGGTGACGAGGACGCTGGTGGGGTAGAACAGGGCGAGCTCCTCTGTCTGGTCGGGCCACCCCATGGTGGAGAATGGCCACAGAGCGGAGGAGAACCAGGTATCGAGGACGTCGGTTTCCTGAGTGATTTCCGAAGCCCCGCAATGGACGCAAGCCTCGATAGTATCCTCGCGGCTCACGGTGTATAGGCCGCAAGAGGCGCAGAGCCACGCAGGGATGCGGTGGCCCCACCAGATTTGGCGTGAGATGCACCAGTCCTTGATGTTGTACATCCACTCAAAGTAGGTCTTCTCCCATCCCTTTGGGACGATTCGGATGCGCCCCTCCTTGACGGCCGCGATGGCGGGCTCTGCCAGCGGTTTCGTCTTAACGAACCACTGGAGCGATAGGGTCGGCTCGACGATGGTTTGGCAGCGATAGCAGTGGCCAACGGAGTGAGGATGGTCTTCGATTTTCTCCAGGAGCTCTTGGGCCCTAAGGTCCTTGACAATATTATCACGTGCTGTAAATCTATCTTGGCCGTGATACGGGAGCTCAGGCACGTCCATGCAGGCTCTTTCGTCTATTGCGATCACTTGGTCTAGCCCGTGGCGGAGCCCGATTTCGAAATCGTACGGGTCGTGGGCCGGCGTCACCTTGAGGGTGCCGGTGCCGAAAGCCGGGTCGACGTGCTCGTCGGCTATCAGTGGAAGGCGGCGGGCCGCCAACGGGAGGATGGCGGTCTGGCCAACGAGATGACGGTAGCGGTCGTCCTCGGGGTGGACGGCCACGGCCGTGTCGCCAAGCATGGTCTCGGGCCGGGTCGTGGCGATAATAAGGTGGCCGGAGCCGTCGGCCAAGGGGTACCGGATGTAGTAGAGGCGGCCCGCGATCTCGTGGTAGTCCACCTCCAGGTCGCTTAGGGCCGTTAGACAGCGAGGGCACCAGTTGATGATGTAGTAGTCGCGATATATGAGTCCATCTTCCCAGAGGCGGACGAAGACCTCCCGCACCGCCCTCGAGAGAGCCTCGTCCATCGTGAACCGCTCCCGCTCCCAATCGCACGAGGCCCCGAGCCTCTTGAGTTGCTCGACGATCGTGCCGCCCGATTCCTCCCGCCAGGCCCAGACTCTTTCGACGAAGGCATCCCGGCCGAGGGCGTGGCGGTCAGTCCCTTCGTCGGCGAGCTGCTGCTCGATTACGTTTTGGGTGGCTATTCCTGCATGGTCGGTGCCGGGCATCCAGAGGACATTGTGCCCCTCCATCCGCTTCCACCGCGTCAGGATGTCTTGGAGCGTGTTGTTGAGGGCGTGGCCCATGTGGAGAGAGCCGGTTATGTTGGGTGGGGGGATGACGATAGAGAAGGGAGGAGCGTCAGAGTTGACGTCAGCGTGAAACAAGCCCTGTTCAAGCCAGAAGTTGTACCATTTGGCTTCCGTCGAGGCAGGGTCGTAGACTTTAGGCAGGGTTGGGACGCTCACGTGGTGCTCCGCGCCGGGGCGTTACTCTGGCCGCCTGGATGAGTGGTGTCTCATTCGCCCCGCTTCAATTTCTCGACCTCTTCCCTGATTATGCGTTCGGCGATAGAGGGAAAGGTCGCCTCGAGGCGCTCCACCACTTCCTGGGTGATGGTAGGAGTAAGCTCTTCGACCGCCTGATGGATAAGCTGGTCGATGTAAGAGCGGACGGCATCACCTACGGCATCCTCGATGGTGGCACCGGCGGCGGCCGTGGCATCATCCGAAAGTGGGGCAGGGGAAGGCTCGGCTGGCTCCCGGGCTTCTTCTACATGGCTGGTCGCGGCTCCGATGGGGTCAAATGTGGAGGTGAACTCCTGGGGCGGTGGCTCCTCCTCGGCAACGAGGGGCAGATCCGCCTCATCCTCGACAGCCTGGGGTTCATCCAGCTTCTCCTCGGGAGCCAAAATGTCCGGGGGAGCAGGGGGAGACTGAGGCTCCTCCGCTGTGGGAGACGGCGCCTCGGTCTCCTTCTCTACGACCTTCTCGAGAATCGGGGTCTCCTCGGCGTCCACGCTGGGTGCGGACTGAGCGGTGGCCTGGTGAAACTCTTCGAGCAACTCATCCCGTTTGGTCTTGATCGAAGCTGGGACGACCTCCTCCGGTGGCTCCTCCGAGATGAGGTCGACCTCATCGGCGGGGGGGTGTTCCGGAGAGATTGGCGCCTCTATCGAGGTTGGGTCGACCCCGCTGAGAATCTCGTGGACGCGGTCAATGAGGGACTGTGACTCGAAGGGTTTTTCTACATAAGCGGTGACACCGGCGGCATCGCCCTCGGACCGGTCGAACTCATCGAAGCTGTTGGTCAGGAGCACGACGGGAACGGGGCTGAGGACCGGGTGCTCGCGAATCCTCCGACAGAGATCCATCCCCGATAAGCCTGGCATGGTGAAGTCGGCGAGAATAATATCGGGAGGTGACGCTTCGGCACGCTCGAGGGCCTCCTGACCGTCGCCCACCACCTCCAGGTCGAACCCTTCGCCTTCGAAGGTAAGCTCGATAATCTTTTGTATGGTGACGCTGTCGTCAGCCAACAAAATTTTCTTCCCCATACCGGCCTCCTGGTGAAACCCCGTTGCCAGGTGCGCCGAATCCACTTCCACGTATGGTCTTTTGCTATCACACGAACCCTATGGTGTCAAGGACTTTAGAGGCCGGGGAGGGGCGGCCCTTCAGGTCTATCAGATTGAGGGAGAAGGGTGTTAGGCTCCCTCGGAAGGCGTGGAAGATTGCTTGGATGTTGGAGCGTTTTGTTGAGGGTGCGGTCCATGTGAAGGGAGCCGGTTATGTTGGGTGGGGGGATGACGATGGGGAACGGTGGAAACCCGGCGTTGACGTCAGCGTGAAACACCCCGTGTTCAAGCCAGGAGTCTTACCAATTGGCTTCCGTAGAGGACGAGTCGTATGCTTTAGGCAGGGTTGGGGTGCCCACGGGGTGCTCCGCGCTGGGGCGTTACTCTGGTCACATTGAGGTGTGATGTCTCATGCGTCCCGCTTCAATTTCTCGATCTCTTCCCTGATTATGCGCTCGGCGATAGGCGGGACGGTCGCCTCGAGGCGCTCCACAACTTCCTGGGTGATGGTGGGCGTAAGCTCTTCGACCACCTGATGGATAATCTGGTCTATGTAGGCTTGAGCTGCATCACCTGCGGCCTCCTCGAAGGTGGCGCCGGCAGCGGCAGTAACTTCATCCGACAGTGGGTCGGTGGAAGGCTCTGCTGCTGGCCGGTCTTTTTCGGCGAGGCCGGTCGGGGCCCTGTAGGAGTCCATCCAGGAGAGGAACGCCTCGGGCGATGGCTCCTCCTCGGCAACGAGGGGCTGATCCACCTTCTGCTCGGCAACGAGGGGCTGATCCACCTCCTCCTCGGCAACCTGGGGTTCATCCAGCTTCTCCTCGGGAGCCAAAATGTCCGGCTGCACAGGGGGAGCCTGAGACTCCTCGGCTGTGGGAGACGGCGCCTCGGTCTCCTTCTCTGCGACCTCCACGAGAGTCAGGGTCTCCTCGGCATCCACGCTGGGTGCGGACTGAGCGGTGGCCTGGTAAAACTCTTCGAGCAGCTCATCCCGTTCGGTCTTGATCGAAGCTGGCACGACCTCCTCCTCAGGCTCCTCGGAGATGTGATAGACCTCATCGGCGGGGGGGTGTGCCGGAGAGATTGGCGCCTCTATCGAGGCTGGGTCGACCCCGCTGAGAATCTCGTGGACGCGGTCTATAAGGGACTGTGACTCGAAGGGTTTTTCTACATAAGCGGTGACACCTGCCGCATCGCCCTCGGACCGGTCAAACTCATCGAGGATGTTGGTCAGGAGGACGACGGGAACGGGGCTCAGGACTGGGTGCTCGCGAATCTTCCGACAGAGTTCAATCCCCGAGAGGCCTGGCATGGTGAAGTCGGCGAGGATAATATCTGGAGGCGAGGCTTCGGCCCGCTCGAGGGCCTCCCGACCATTACCCACCACCTC
This sequence comes from Nitrospinota bacterium, assembly GCA_022562795.1. Lineage (GTDB taxonomy): Bacteria > JADFOP01 > JADFOP01 > JADFOP01 > JADFOP01 > JADFOP01. The sequence continues at coordinate 63,157 of JADFOP010000005.1, read as the reverse complement.
CAGGTCGAACCCCTCGCCTTCGAAGGTAAGCTCAATAATTTTCTGGAAGGTAACGCTGTCGTCAGCCAATAAAATTTTCTTCCCCATACCGGCCTCCTGGTAAAACCCCGTTGCTAGGTGCGCCGAAGTCGCTCCCACGTCTGATCTTTTGCCTATCACACAAACCTTCTAGTGTCAAGGATTATAGAGGTAGGGGTGTGCGGGCCTAATAGGTCTATGGGTTTGAGGAAAAAGGGTGTTAGGCTCCTTCGGAAGGCGTGGAAGGCTGCTTGGATGTTGGAGCGTTTTGTACTAAGGGTGGGGTAGCCTTAGCCTTGGCGGACTTGTAGTCCTCAGGCGATAGGAGTCCGCCTGACATGACGAATTTGACACCTTCCTCCACGGTCATGGATAGAACGACGGCGTCTTCTTCGGGAATGACGATCAGCAGGCCGCTGGTGGGGTTGGGCGTAGTGGGGATGAAGACATTGACCAGGTGGCGTTCGTCGGATTCCTGTATTTCGCCCTCGCTATCGCATGTGGTGAATCCAATGGAGTAGATACCCTTCCGGGGATATTCCAGCATCACGACTTTGTTGAAGGCCGCGCCCCGCTGCGAGGCCACTGCATCGACCACCTGTTTGGCCCCGCCGTAGATCGTCCGCACAAGGGGGATTTTTTCCACGATCCGTTCGCCCATCTCTACGATGCGGCGACCCACAAAGGTTGTGATGACGGCCCCGACGATGAAAACGAGGGCAATTGTGAAGATTAGACCGAGGCCGGGAATCCGGAACCCGGGCGTCAGGGGGAGACCCAGGGCGATGAGGCCGCGGGTCAGCAAGGGCGAGAGGCCGTCGAGCTTGGTGAACAGCCAGGAGAGCAGAAAGAAGGTAACTACTAGGGGGAGGGAGGCCAGCAGCCCGGTGACGAAAATACGGCGGAAACGATAGAACATCTGTGTTGCTCCATAGGGCTCCAGGGGTATTGCCCGCTCCCTAATGATGGTACCACGCGGGCCTCCTTATGACAAACCTTGCTGCGAGTGGAGGGGGCCTCAGCGTCTCCCCCTCTGGTAACGGCGGACGGCCCGTTCGTGTTCCCGCAGGGTGGCGGAGAAATGGTGGCTCCCGTTTGGCTTGGCGACAAAGTAGAGATCCTCGACGTCGGCCGGCCGGAGGACGGCTTCGATGGAGGCACGACCCGGGTTTGCGATTGGTGTAGGCGGCAGGCCCGAGTAACGATAGGTGTTGTAGGGTGAGTCCAGGTTGAGGTGGTCGCGCGTGAGGTTGCCGTCGAAGCCATCGCCCAGGGCGTAGATAACGGTCGGGTCGGCCTGGAGTAGAATAGAGCGCCCCAGACGGTTCAGGAAGACGGCGGCGATGCGGGGCCGCTCCTCGGCCATTCCTGTTTCTTTCTCCACGATGGAGGCGAGGGTAAGGACTTCATGCGGGGTGAGGCCCATGGTAGAGGCCAGCGCAACAGCTTCATCGTCGAAGATGGACATGGTGGCCGCGACCATGGCGGCGATGACGGGGCGGGCTCCCGCGCCTTTGCGAAATCGGTAGGTTTCCGGATGTAGATAGCCTTCGAGGCTTGGGGCCTCGATGCCCAGGGAGGAGACGAACGACCGATCGGTGGCCAGGCGCTCCACCGCAGTGACTTCGGCCAGCCCAGCTGCCTCGATAGCCTTGGCCACCTCCCGGACGGTCAGGCCCTCGGGTATGGTGACGCTGACCTCCACGGTGCGCCCCTCGACGAGGAGGCGCGTAAGCTCTCGGGGGCTCATCCCTGTCGAGAGCCGGTATTCGCCGGCTTGGAGCTTTGTGGCGGCCCCCGACAGGCGTGCGGCGAGCCGAAAGCGCCAGGGGCTTCGAACCAGCCCGGCGTCGGCGAGGCGCCGGGCGATGGTAGGCAGGCTGGCCCCGTTTGGGATGACGAGCGTTCGGTCTTCGGGCGGTAGTTTGGCGGGGCTTGAGATCGCGTGGCGCAGGCTTAGGAATCCGCCGACCGCGGCTAGCCCGACTACCAGTGAGATTGCTATCGCCACCCGCTGGCGACGATGGTTAAGGAGGTCGCGGAGGCGGTCGGCCATACCGGTTTACTCCGAAGGGGTTTCTTTGTGGGCGTCCAGGTAGTTCTGGAGCAGTAGGGTGGCGGCCACCTGGTCTCTAAGGCCCTTGCGCTTTGATCGTCGGACCCCGCCTTCCAACAGGGCCCGCTCGGCTTGGACGGTGGTGAACCGCTCGTCCCACGGATGGACGGGGCATTCGACAACCGCTGCCAGCCCGTCGATAAACCCTTGCATTTTGGAGGCCTCGGGCCCCACGGAGCCGTCGAGGCGGACGGGAAGGCCGACGACTATTGCTTTGACCTCGTGTTGTTCGACCAGTTGGCGTATGGCCTCCAGGTCTTCTTCAGGGGCGTTACGTAACAAGGTTGTGAGCCCTTGGGCTATGATGTTTAAAGGGTCGCTCAAGGCCACGCCGATGCGTTTGTGTCCCACGTCCAGGGCGAGGATGCGGTGCGTTTCCATGGGGGAGCGCTACTTCGGGGGGCGTTGCAACGAGATATTATTGGTCGCGAGGGTTGTGCCCTTCGCCCTCTCCAGATTGATGAGCGACTTATTGTAGTCGATGATGGCTTTGGTCTCGTTGCTCTCGGCCACCGCCAAGTCTTCCTGAAACTCCAGGACCTGAAAGTTGGTCGAGATCCCAACTGCCAGCTTTTTCTCCTCTGCGTCGAGCTTCCGCTCGGCCAGCACCCGGGCGGCCCGGGTGGCCCGAACCCGCTTGATGTCGGTTTCGATCTGGCGGACCGCCTCGCGTACCCCGACTCGATCGGGCTCGATCTGGCGGACCACGTCGGGGACTTGCACGAGGATGGCCTGCTCGAGGTTTTTTAACCGCAATCGGGCCTGCCCGAGCTCGAGCGTGCGCCGGCTGTAGTCCGCCTTGGCCTGCCGGTTGCCCATCGGGACGGAGAGCTCCACTCCCAACGACCAGTGGCGGTTCCTGGCGTCGAATATGTCATCCACGGAGCTGCCCAGGTTGCCCTTGTTGGCTTTGTAGCCGCCCTCGCCGACGATATCGAGCTGGGGCAATAGCTGATTCCTCGCAGCGCGGAGATTGAGCTCGGCCTTTTCGATATCAAGCTTTGCCTTGGCGTAATCGGGCCGATGGGCCATGGCGTCGGCGATGGCCTTCTCCAGGTCCACCGGCTCGGGGGAGAAGGTTGGGCGGTCGATGGGGATAATAGAGGCGTTGCGCTTTTCGGGGTCATTAAAGAAATTAAGAAACTTCTTGAGCTTGTCCTCGGCGTCTTGGACGGCGTCTTGTGCGACTATTACGTCCTCGTCCCTCTTGGCTACGGCCGCCTCGGCCTGAACAATCTCGATGGGGGCCATGGTGCCAACTTCCACCTGAATCTTGTTTCGCTCAAGTAGGTCCTGTGCCAGCCGCAAGGAGCGCTTCTTGACCTTGAGATCCTCAATTGCGAAGACAAGGTCCCAGTAAGTTCTCTGAACCTCGGCGACAATTCTGCTCACATCCTCCTCGAACTGTATTTCGCTTTTAGACAGGTCTTTTTGAGCGATGATAATCTCTTTGCGGTTGACGGTGGGGCCGAAGTTTTTGAGGATGGGCTGGCGTACGGTCAGGGTGACGTCTGTCTCGTACTCGGACTCAAAGCGGTTGAAGGTATTGGCCGTCCGGAGGTTGGAGACGACAAGGGCAACATCAGTGCCCAGGGCGAGTTTCTGTTTAATTTCGGCCTCGAAATCGACATTCTCGTCCTCGGTCCGGGTGGGTCCGCCGAAAGTGATGGTGCGGGCGCTGGATGGGGTAACGGTGTCGCTGAAGCTTAGGGAGGTGGAAGCCACAGGGTCGAAGGCCGCCCGCGCCTCGTCCACGGCGGTGGCCTGAATGGATGGGTTGAAGCGCTGGATGGCGATTTGCAGGTTGTTTTTTAAGGCGAGCAAGACGGCCCGCTTCATCGAAAGAGGAAGCTCCTTGGAGGGGCCGGCGGCCGAAGGTTGGAATGGAGCGGCCTGCTTGGCCTGCGCCATGGCTGTCCGAACTCCCGGCCCAGCAGCCAGTAGAATCCCCATCACCCCCACCAGCAGGGGCATACGGTGAGGCATCTCGGCCGGTCGCTTCATTGGGTAACCCTCTGTATCAATAGAGGTCATGCCGACGGGAGCAATTCTACTTGGGCTACAGGGGGTTGTCTAGAGGAAAGTTGCCGGCCAAGGGCGAAATGCCCCTGGGCCGTCTACCCTGGATTCCCGCGGGGGATTCCAATTGACAAGAAAAGGGGGACAATTATAATTGGGGACGCGTTCTGCCGCCCATTGTCCCAGGATCATATTATGACCCTTCCTCCACCCGCGGAAGTCCCAGAGGCCTATGCCGACCGCATCAACGAAGTTCTGATTGGAGAGAAGGAGATTGCCCAGACCGTGGCGCGTATGGGAGAGGAGGTCTCCCGGGATTATGCTGGCGAGGCGCTTGTGGCCGTCTCGGTGCTCAAGGGATCGACGGTTTTTGCCGCCGACCTCATCCGCCGAATCACCGTTCCGCTTCAACTGGAGTTCATGGGCGAGAGCAAATACGGGCCCCACTCGCCCGCGGGGGTGGTGCGTATAACCAAGGATTTGGACATCCCCATCGAGGGTGAGCACATCTTGCTCATCGAGTGTCTTATTGATACGGGCCTTTCGCTGAACTACCTCTACCGCAACCTCGAGCTCCGCGAGCCTAAGAGTATTAAAATTTGTACCTTTCTCGACAAGCCGGTCCGGCGCATCATAGATTTGAAGCCGGATTACATAGGCTACGAAATCCCTGACAAGTTCGTCGTCGGCTACGGGCTCGATTACCGAAACCTCTTCCGGAACCTCCCCTTCATCGGGGTGCTGAACCCGGAGCTGTACATAGAGTAGTCCGCGCGGGTGCTACCATGGAAATTTACGAAGCCCTGGACCAGCTGCCCGCCGCCTTGCCCTATCCGGTCGTCACCATCGGAATCTTCGACGGCGTCCACCGCGGCCATCAATTCATATTTCGCCGAGTCGTGGATCGGGCCCGCGAGGTCGAGGGCACTTCTTTGGCCGTGACCTTCCGCCCCTCTCCCCGACAGGTCCTAATGCCCGATGTCTCGCCCGACCTGCTGACGGCCTTCCCCAAGAAACTTGAGATTATGGGGCAGATGGGCCTCGACGTGGCCCTGATTATTCCTTTTACTCTGAGCTTCTCGCTGACTCCCCCCGAGGATTTTATCACCGAGATGCTCCATCGGCGGGTCGGCGCAAGGGAGCTCTTCGTAGGGCACGACTTCGCGTTCGGTAAGGATCGAACCGGCACCATCGCTTTTCTCGAATCCGAAGCAGAGAAGCTCGGTATTCCAGTCACCGTGGTGGGGCCCGTGAAGTGGGGCGGGGAGCCTGTTAGCTCCTCGACCATCAGGGAGGCGCTCCGGACAGGAGACCCACGCCGGGCAGCCGAACTCCTAGGACGACCGTACAGCCTGACGGGAAAGGTGGTTGGGGGCTATCAGGAAGGCCGGGTCATGGGCTTCCCCACAGCGAACGTTCAACTGTCTGAGGAGGTGCTCGTCCCCGCCTACGGGGTGTACGCAGTCCGGGCCCGGTGGCATGGGAAGTGGCATGACGGCGTGGCCAACATCGGCACCAGCCCAACCCTCCCGGACCGTCCATTGCGCTTAGAGGTTCACCTCTTTGACTTCACCGCCACCCTATACGACGAGGTTCTTGAGGTAGCCTTCTTCGTCCGCTTGCGAGATGAGTTGCGGTTTCCTAGTGTCGAAGTCCTTACCGACCAAATCCGTAGAGACGCCGAGCAGGCCCGGGCGTTGCTGGCGGAGCTGCCGGCCGCGACCGAAGGGTTGGTGGACGACCACGAGCCAGCCGATAGTTAGGTCTCGGCGTGAGGTCGATCGCCACTCGACTTGGTAGGGCTTGAAAAAAGACCTATGGTTTCCCATACTTAGGAAGGGTTATCAAGGGGTATCCTTGGAGCGCATAATCAGTATTTTGCACGTGAAATATTTATCAATGGGAAGCCTTTTCCCTGACGTTGCTCCAGGTTCGTGAGTGACATGTAGACGCTGGTTAGGTCTTGCCATTGGATTGGGAATCGGGTACAAGAGGGTTGTTTGGGCTCGCTCTGTTGGGTCCGAGGTTCGCCCTGCAAGCTATCATCCTCAGTGGAGAGTGACGTGGCTGAAGCCTTTCCTTTGTTCCTTATGATTCTTCTCGCTGGGGGTCTTGCCGGCGCGATGCTCGCCATGGGCGAGTTCATGGGGCCCAAGCGCCTCACCCGCGTTAAGGAGGAGCCCTTCGAGTGCGGCTCCTCTCCCATAGGTCCCCAACGCCCGCGTTTCAGCGTCAAGTTTTACTTGGTTGCCATGCTCTTCATCATCTTCGATGTAGAGGTGGTGTTCATGTACCCATGGGCGGTAATCTTTCGCGACCTTGGGGTGTTCGGCCTTGTGGAGATGACATTCTTCATCTTCATCCTGGGGGCGGCCCTGGTCTACGTGTGGAAACGAGGAGCGTTGGAATGGGATTAGAAAAAGCTTTAGAGGGCGGCGTTCTCCTGTCTCGACTTGATAAGGTGCTCGGCTGGGCTCGCAAGTATTCCATCTTTCAGTACCCCTTTGTGACGGCCTGCTGTGGGATGGAATATATGTCGACCGCATGCTCCCACTACGACATCGACAGGTTCGGGGCCGGCTTGCCGCGGTTCAGCCCACGCCAGGCGGATGTGCTTTTCGTAGTTGGCACCATCAGCCACAAGATCGCTCCTGTCCTGGTAAAAATCTACGAGCAGATGTGTGAGCCCAAGTGGGTTGTCGCCTTCGGAGTGTGCACCGTTTCCGGCGGATTCTACGACAACTACGCCACCGTGCAGGGCATCGACACGATCATCCCCGTTGACCTCTACATCCCGGGTTGCCCGCCGCGGCCAGAGACGGTTCTCCACGGCCTAATGATGCTCCAGGATAAGATTCAGGGCGAGAAGCAGGAATTCTTGCCGGGGCAGGTCAGGGCGTAGCGAGGCCCATGAGCAAGCCCAGCATCACGCTGCAATTACTTCAAAAGCAATTTAGTTCCGTCATCCTTGAGGCCCACACCCCTCACGGCGACGACACCGTTGTAGTTGAGCCAGAGGCCAACCGAGACCTCCTGCGGTTCTGTAAGGAAGAGCCGAAGCTCGCCTACAACTTCCTAATGGACCTAACGTGCGTGGACTACCTCCAATACCCCGGGCGGGAGGGCATGGCCCGCTTCGAGGTCGTCTACCATCTCTACTCGCTCGAGCACAACCACCGGGTCCGAATTAAGTGCCCGGTGGCGGAGGACGACCCCACAATCGCCAGCGTCGTGGAGCTTTGGCCGGTCGCCGACTGGCTGGAGCGGGAGGCGTGGGATATGTTTGGGGTCGTTTTTGAGGGTCACCCCGACCTGCGCCGCATCCTCATGTATGAGGAATTCGAGGGCTACCCGTTGAGGAAGGACTACGCTATCTCCCGTCGCCAGCCCCTCGTGGGGCCGAAGAACTGAGGCGCCGGGTGAGGATTGAGCAGGATGGCTGAAGAGCCCAAGACAACAGAAGAGCTAGAGGGCATCCCGTCCCATGTCGATGAGGAGGGCGATGAGGGCGGACTTCGGTTCCAGGAAATGTTCTTGAACATGGGGCCGGCTCATCCAGCCATGCACGGGATCGTTCGCATCCTCGTCCACCTGGAGGGCGAGACGATCTTGGACGCCGATGTGGAAATCGGCTACCTCCACAGGGCCTTCGAGAAAAGCTGCGAGATAGGGGGCTACAATCAAGCCATCCCGTACACCGATCGGCTCAACTACGTATCGCCCATAATCAACAACGTCGGCTATGCCATGACAGTTGAGAAACTGTATGGGATCACCACCCCCGAGCGGTGCCAGTACATCCGCACCCTGATGTCCGAGATATCGAGAATCACCGATCACGTGACCTGTATTGGCGCATCGGCGATGGAACTCGGGGCCTTTACGGTATTCCTCTACCTCATCGAGGCGCGGGAGTTTCTCTACGACCTGGTCGAAGAGGTCACAGGGGCCCGCCTGACCGTCAGCTACGGACGGGTGGGCGGGGTGAAGGCCGACCTGCCCGAAGGCTTTGAGGGCCGCTGCCGGGAGGCCTTAGAGAGGGTCCGCAAAATTGTCGATGAGTGCCACGGCCTGCTCACCAGGAACCGAATCTTCATCGATAGGATGCGCGATGTTGGGGTCATCTCTGATGAGGTTGCCATCGCCCACGCCTTTACCGGCCCGTTTCTTCGCTCTACCGGTGTCAACTACGATGTGCGCAAAGCCAACCCCTACCTCGTCTACGACCGGATGGACTTCATCGTCCCGCTGGGGACGAACGGAGACAACTTCGACCGATACCTCCTCAGAATGGAGGAGATAGAGCAGAGCTGCCGCATCATCGAGCAATGCTTAGAACAAATGCCACCCGGCCCCATTTTCGCCGACCTTACGGGGGAACCCATAGATACGGAGTATATGCTCGAGTTGGCCAAGCAAAAGGAGTCTTTCAAGGACCTTTACGATGTCAAGGTCGACCTCGATCCCACCCTTGAAGGGAGCGAGAGGATATACCACGACGTTGTGGCCGCCGACGACCGCAGGGCATTTCTACCGCCCAAGGAGGAGGTCTACGAAAACATCGAGTCCCTCATGAACCACTTCATGCTGGTTATGTTCGGCCACGGCGTCAAGCCCCCCAAGGGCGAGGCCTACCAGGCCGTTGAGGGGGCCAACGGGGAGCTCGGCTTCTACATTGTGAGCGACGGCTCAGGACGACCGTACCGGGTTCGGTGCCGAGGGCCGTGTTTCGCCCTGATGACCGCATTGGACAAGATGTTAATCGGTGACATGCTGGCGGACCTCGTCCCGACCTTCGGCTCCATCAACATGATCGGGGGGGAGCTGGACCGCTAGCGGTCGGTCCTCTGAGGAACAACGCGATGCCCAAAGTTGAAATTGACGGCATAACCATTGACGTCGACGAGGGGAAGAGCATCATAGATGCCGCCGAGGAGGCGGGCATATCCATCCCCCACTACTGCTATCATCCCGGCCTTTCCATTGACGGCACTTGCCGCATGTGCCTCGTCGAGGTGGAAAAGAGCCCCAAGCTCGTCATTGCGTGCGCGGCACCCGTCACCGACGGGATGGTTGTCCGTACGGCGTCGGAGGAGGTTGAGAAGGCCAGGGCCGACGTCCTGGAGTATCTCCTCATCAACCACCCTCTCGATTGCCCCATCTGCGATAAGGCCGGCGAGTGCGGGCTCCAGGACTACTATATGGAGCACGGTCTGTACTCCAGCCGGATGCAAGATAAGAAATGGGTCAAGGGAAAGGTCATTGATATCGGAACGCTCGTTCTCGACCAAGAACGCTGTATCCTCTGCACCCGCTGCGTGCGCTTCGGTGACGAGGTCGTCGGTGACCAGGAGATGGGCTTCATCGACCGGGGCTCCCGCAAGACCATCACCACTTTCATGGGCCAGCCCCTGAAGAACCACTACACGGGCAACCTCGTGGACATCTGCCCCGTAGGCGCCTTCACCGACAAGGACTTCCGCTTCCAGGTCCGGGTCTGGTATCTGGAGCAGACCGAGAGCGTATGTCCCGGGTGCTCCCGCGGCTGCAACATCGATGTCCACCATACCATGCGCCGCTTTCGTTTCGAGCACAAGCGGGTCTATCGGCTCTTGCCGCGCTACAACGCCGAGGTCAACGGTCACTGGATGTGCGACTTCGGCCGCCACGGCGCCTACCCGTTCGTGGACGACCCCGACCGCTTGCTCTTTCCTCTGGTCCGCGACGGCGCGGGTTTCCGCCAGGTATCCTGGACGGAGGCCATCCGGGAGGCTGCCGAGGCCCTCCGGGGGACAATTGAGGCCCACGGGCCCGAATCGATCGCCGTCATCCCTTCGGCCCAGAGCGCTAACGAAGACCTCTTCGTCTTGGAAAGCCTCTTCCGCGAGGGCCTGGGCGTGCCAAACATCGACTATCGGGTGTCTCCGGCCGAGGAGGGCTACGAGGACGATATTCTCATCAAGGCCGACAAGAACCCCAATACCCGCGGCTGCGCCGACCTGGGCCTCACGCCGGGCAAAGGCAGGCGAGGTCTCAAGGGCATTTTGGCCGGCTGCCGCAAGGGCTCGATAAAGGCGCTCGTCGTCTGCCACCACGACCTTAGCCATCTCTTCCCCGAGGGCGACCAGGCCGAGGCCCTCGAGGGCCTGGAGACCCTCATCTTCGTCGGATGGCTCCCTACGAGCACGCAGCGGCTGGCAAGCGTGGTTCTTCCGGCGGCGGTCTACGTGGAGAGGGAAGGGACCTTCACCAATTTCGAAGGTCGCGTGCAGCGATTTATGAAAGCCATGGAGCCCCTCGGCGAGGCCCTTCCTGAGTGGGATATCTGGGCGGGCCTGGCCCAGGCCATTGGCGTCGAGTGCCCGTATAAAAACGTCCGGGAGGTCTTTGACGCCATCGCCCAGGCCGTCGGCCCCTACGCCGGGCTCTCCTACGACACCCTTGGGCATAGCGGCGAGCTCACGGGCGTGGCCGTGGCGGATGCTGCAGAATGATAATCGACGCCGCCATTGACTTGGTGAAGGTATTGCTTGTCATCGGCTTCGTCATGAACGTGGCGGGGCTGTTGACGTGGGTGGAGCGCAAGCAGAGCGCCGTCATTCAAGACCGCATCGGGGCCAACAGGGCCGATATCTTCGGATTCCGCCTCATCGGCCTCTTCCACCCCATCGCCGACGGGCTCAAGATGATGACCAAGGAGGACTTCGTACCGCCTGGGGGCAACCGATTTCTTCACACCCTGGCCCCCTTCATCGCCTTCTTCCCGCCGCTCGTGGCCTTCGCCATCATCCCCTTCGGCGACGTCCTCCACATTGGGAGCCGCGCAATCCCGCTCCAGGTCGTCGATTTCAACGTGGGCATCCTCTATTTCTTCGCCGTCGGCGGGATGGGCATCTACGGGGTTGTGCTCGCCGGCTGGTCTTCAAACAATAAATTTTCCCTGATGGGGGGCCTTCGGGCCTCGGCCCAGCTTATCTCCTACGAGATTACGCTCGGGCTTGCCATAATCGGGATACTAATGGTCTTCAATACCCTCCAGCTTAGCGAGATCAACCGCGCCCAGGGCGAGCTCCTGTTCGGCTTCATCCCGAAGTGGGGGGTCGTGGTCCAGCCCGTCGCCTTCCTCCTCTTTCTGACCGCCTCCGTGGCCGAGAGCAAACGCATCCCCTTCGACCTGCCAGAGAGCGAAAGCGAGATCATCGGCTACTTCACCGAGTACAGCGGAATGAAGTGGGGCATGTTCATGTTCGCCGATTTCATCGAGACTACGATGGTGGCGGGCATAGTGACGAGCCTCTTCTTCGGAGGCTGGCAGGTCCCATTCCTCTTGGCCGACGGCTTTCACATCCCCGGCGGCTTCTTTTTCGGCCTGCCCCACCTGCTCGTCGTCCTGCTCCAGGTGGGCTCCTTCGTCTTCAAGGTGGTCTTCTTCTGCTGGCTGCTTATGACCATCCGCTGGACGCTCCCCCGCTTCCGCTACGATCAGCTGATGCGGCTCGGCTGGAAGTACATGCTTCCTTTGGGCCTGATCAACGTCCTGGTGACAGGCGTGGTTATTATTGCTTTCCAGGGCCTGTAGATGGGTCTGCCTGAAATATCTCTGTAGGTCTTTATCCTAAGAAAGTGACGGTTTCGAAAGGAGGTGATTCCGAGTGACGGGAGAGACAGCAGGACAGGTTCCGCGGATTACCGCCCAGGAGCTTAGGGCGCTCATGCAAGATGCAGCCGACCTGGTCGTCGTGGACGTCCGGAAGGTTGAGTCCTTCAATGAGCACCGCCTGCCGGGGGCCATCTCGATCCCTAAGGCGGAGCTCGACCAACGCTATTCGGTGTTGGGCCCCGAGCAGGGCGTCGTCTTTTACTGAACGTGACCGGGCGAAGGCTCGGCCGCCGGTTCGGCGGCCAATATCCGAGAAAAGGGGTTTTCCAAAGTCTCGGTCCTCGAAGGGGGCCTCGCCGCCTGGGAGGAGGAGGGGTGAGGGGCCGGTAAGGCTGTCCGCGAACAGGAATGACCCCCCCACGAAAAGGATGAACCCCATCCCGTCCGTACACACAATTTGCCCTCCCAGCCCACGGACAGGGACAAGCCCTGTCCCTACATAAGGTCCACGCCTCAGCAGGTGGTGTCGGGGTGCTGTCCGCCTGAGGTTCGCCTGAGGCGGAAGCCGGACATCTACAAGGGCTGTCCACCCTGGCCCTTGCCCCTACCGCCAATGGAGCGTATATTGAGGGCTTTGTGGGCCTGTTGGCTTTTTGGGTTTTAGCGGGGAGAGCTTCGATGGCTCAAGGCTTCGCCGACCTCCACATCCACACCAACTACTCCGACGGCTTCTGGTCGCCGGCCCAGGTCGTGGAGCGGGTGGCCGCCGAAGGGGACCTGGCCGTCATCGCCATCACCGACCACGATATCACCGACGGCGTGGCGGAGACCCAGGCCGCCGCCGCTGCATATGGGATCGAGGTCATCCCGGCCATCGAGGTGAGCGCCTCGGAGGGGAGGCGGCCGATTCACATACTGGGTTACTTCGTCGATATTGACAATGCCGCCTTCCTGGCCGAGCAGGAGCGCGTCGTTGATATGCGCGTGGAGCGGATGCGGAAGATGGTGGCGAAGCTCGCGGACTTTGGAATCGTGGTCGATATGGATGAGCTGCTTACCTACGCCCACCGTGGTATCGTGGGCCGTCTCCACCTCGCCCGTTTCATCGTCGAGCGGGGAGCTGTTGCCTCCCTCGAGGAGGCCTTCAGGCTCTACCTCTCCGATTCCGGGCCGTGCTACGTCCCGATCGGCTCCCACACGCCTAAAGGCGCCATCGAGATGGTGCTACAGGCCGGTGGCGTGCCGGTCCTGGCCCACCCGGGCACGTCGCAGGTCGATGAGCTCATTCCCAGCCTGGTAAGCTCAGGCCTGCGGGGGATCGAGGCTTGGCATGGGGCGCATTCGCCCGAACAGAGCCGCTATTACGCCTCCCTGGCGAAGAAACACGGCCTGCTGGCAAGCGGGGGCTCCGACTGCCACGGTCCTGGAAAGGCTGAAGTGCTCATCGGGAAGGTCAAGCTCAGCCTAGACATCGTCGAGGCCCTCCGCAAAGCAGCCGGGGCGAAGGCCGCCTCTTAGCCGCTAACCGCTCGGGACACCCCGCCTCGATTCGGCGAATCTCTTTCAGTTCTATGGATCATGAGGACCCTCCGTACCCGCCTGAGAGCCCTTAATACGCTCCTGTAAGGGGTTTTTATCCTCTTGTCATCCGCCGCAGCTTCGGGTATGTTAGATAATGGAGCGTAGCTCCCGGAGGAAGCCATGCGCCTCAAGAAAGAGATGGTGCAATATATCGCCCAGGTAATGGCGAAGAAGCTAGTCGACCGGCGGTATATCACTTACGACGGGAATATGCGCGACCTCGAAGCCCTCTTCGTGAATGTGATAATTGATGATTTGTTGGTTGAGGACCGGCTCAACGAGGAGGTGCGCGAAATCCTAGATCAGCACCAGGAAGATATTGACAGGCGCAATATCGATTACCACAAGATGTTTGTCATGATTAAGCGCAAGTTGTCCCAGGAGAGGGGTCTCGTCCTCTAAGGGGCGCCCCTGCCTCGGGCTTTCAGGAGCAATAGTCCATGCGTTTGTCCCGATGGAAAATCAACCATCTCTCGAAGCTACTGCTTGAATCCCTCGAGGAGGACGAGCATGCGGATTTCCTCCGCGAGCCGAATGATGTGCGGCTCCAGATGGTTCGCATCATTACGGATGAGCTCACCATCGATGAGATTGTTGATGAAGAGGCCCGACGGACCCTGGCTTCTTACTCGCGGAAATTGCGTGAGGGAAGCCCCGAGTGGGACATCCTATATAACAAGCACTACGAAGAAGAGATGATGAAGCGCCGGGGCTTCTAAGCCCTGCGCAATGCCCCCGCCTACGTCTTACAGACCTCGCCTGGTGGCAACTCCTTCTCGCCCTCTTTTTGGGCGGCTTTTCGGCACCCGCGCGCCTCCACGAGAACTGCCGACACCTGGCCGTAGACGATCGTCGTCTTCATTCTAACGGGGATTTTTCGCTCATCATCGGTCATCCAGATTAAGATATTGCCCGCCTTGCGAAAAATGCCGATAAAATCCATGTGTGGCTGGACGACGATTGTGGCCACGCGGCCCAGGTGCGGCACTGTGATGGTTTCCCGTCGCAGGACGTCGACCTTCACATGGTGGAGCTTTTTTCCCGGAAGGGTAGGGATCGTGACAGTTGTGCCCGGCTCGGTCTTAAGCGCCCGGAAGTAGTAGAGGACGCTTAGGGCGTCCTGAACGCCCGTGGGGATGGTTTTCACCTGAGGAGGGTTGTCGTTCTTGATGTAGGTGGCCTGGCCCGCTTCCTGGTCGAAGGTGATGATTCGCCGTGCCCGATAACGGCCCTCCCGTTGGTCGATTCTGTAAAAACGGGGCGCTCGGAGTTCGGGGTCAAAGAGGCTGACGACCCGGTCGCGGACCTTGTAGAACATGTCCATGAACTTCGACGAGGATGTCAGGGAAGTGATCCGCCATACGGAGTGGCCATTGTGTGGGCTTGCTTCGCTGACCGTCGTAACAGCCGTGCCGGCGGGGATCCCAAACCAAGACAGCCTGTAGGTAAGCTCCTCTCCGGGCGCGAAGGGCAGGGAGTAGGCGCCGGTGGCGGAATGGTCGGCTGTGGCGGGGGTCGCCGTCTGCTTATCTTCGGTCCCTGCCAGACTGGTCGCGGCGAGCGTCAGGGCCGCCGCGAGGGCGCAGAGTAGCCAGAGCGCCGACGGGCTTCGTCTTACCTGGGGCCTCATGGCCGGCTCCCTATAAAGGGCGCCGCAGCGCCGAGCATGCCTGCATCCTCGCCGAGCTTCGCCCGGACGATCTTCAGCCGCTCGGTGGCGCCGCGAAATGCCCGTCGCTTGGCTTCCTTTCGCGCCGGTTCGAGGATGTAGCGTCCTGCTCCCGCCACGGCTCCGCCTATGACGACCATCTCGGGGTTGAGGATGTTTGCGATGTTGGCGATCCCTACTCCGAGGGCGCGGCCCACATCTTCAAGGGCTGCTTGGGCCGGCCGGTCGCCTTGGCGCGCGGCCTGGGAGACGACTCTGGCCGTGAGGCCTCCGGGGTCGCCGGCCGCCAGTGCCAGAACCTTCGAGGAAACCGCTCCCCGCAGGTGGCGACGGACGGCCCTAACGACGGCGGGCGCCGATGCGTAGAGCTCTAAACACCCGCGGTTGCCGCAGCTGCATCGCATGCCTCGGGCGTTGATGGTCATATGGCCCAGCTCGGCGGCCAAACCCCGGGTGCCGTGGAGAAGCCGTCCATCGGAGATGATTCCCGCGCCGAGGCCGGTGCCCAGGGTCAAGCAAACCATGTGACTTAAGCCACGGCCAGCCCCAAAGCGGTGCTCTCCCAGGGTCCATGCGTTGGCGTCATTCTCTATGACTACGGGCAGGCCGAGGGATTTTTCCAACCGGGCCCTGAGAGGCACCCGCGACCAGCCGGGGAGGTTGGGGGCGTGGTAGATCACTCCCTCCTCTGGGTTGAGGGGGCCTGCGAACCCGACCCCCACGCCGACAAGAGTAGTGACAGAGATGCCCGTCGAAGAGCAGAGGTCGCCGATGGCTTCAGCCATCCGGCCTATCACGTGGCGAGAGCCGCCGTGGGCCTCGGTGGGCCGATGGTCTCTGGCTACGATGGCGCCGCTACGGTCAACCAGGGCGGTCTTGATGTTCGTCCCTCCGAGGTCCAGGGCACCTATGATGCCCTTCTTCCGACTCGGTTTCTTGCGTTTCGACCCCGGAGCGGCGGTCATCGTGGATTCCTCGTGGAGGGGGTCTTAGCGAGGCTGTCGAAAATGGTGATAGAGGTCATTGTGGCATGACTCCCGGCCCGGCCTGCGCCTGGTTTGGGGATGCGGGGTTTGATAAATTTCACTACCAGGCGAATTTTATCAGGCCTAACGCAAAGGCGCGAGTTGCGGACGCAGGGCCGATTTTCCGCGATTTTCCGCATTCGGGTTAAATTTCCTCGGCTTTTATGAGGTCTCTCAACTCGTCGCCTTCCACCACTTCTTTCTCCAGGAGCAGCTTGGCAAGTCTGTCGAGCATGTTGCGCTGGTCCTGGAGGATTGTGCGGACGCGCTCGTAGGTGCCTTCGATGATTTTCTTGACCTCTTCGTCGATCGCCTGGGCAGTCTCCTCGCTGTATTCCCGCCCCCCCGACAGGCCGGGGGCGCCGATGAAGAGCGGTCGCCGCTCCTTCTCGTAAGAGATGGGCCCGAGCCGATCGCTCATCCCGTACTCCTTCACCATGTCTCGAGCTATGTTCGTGACGCGGTGGAGGTCGTTTTGGGCTCCGGTGGATACATCGGCGAATACGATCTCTTCGGCCACCCTCCCTCCGAGGAGGGCGGCCATCTGATCGAGAAGCTCCGCCTTCGTGGCGAAGCCCATGACGTTATCTTCCGATGTGGTGTGGACCGTGTAGCCGAGCGCCGACACACCTCTCGGCACGATGGAAATTTTGTGCACCGGATCGGCGTGCTCGACCGACTCTGCCACCAGCGCGTGGCCCGACTCGTGATACGCAACTATCTCCTTTACGCGGGGGCTGATGACCCTGCTTTTCTTTTCGAGGCCGAGAATCGCCCGGTCGATGGCCTCGTCCATCTCCTCCATCTCGACAAGCTGCTTTTCGCGCCTGGCGGCCAGGAGGGCTGCTTCGTTGACGATGTTCGCAAGGTCTGCTCCGACGAAGCCGGGGGTACGCCGGGCCACGACGTTGAGATCAACGTCGGGTGAGAGCTTAATCTTCTTCACATGGACACCGAGGATCGCCTCCCGCCCCAGCAAATCGGGTCTGTCTACAACCACTTGGCGGTCGAAGCGACCGGGGCGCAAGAGGGCTGGATCGAGAATTTCAGGCCGGTTGGTGGCCGACATGATGATGACGCCCATTCGCGGATCGAAGCCGTCCATCTCCACAAGGAGTTGGTTGAGCGTTTGCTCGCGCTCGTCATGGCCTCCAAGGGGATTGGCTCCTCGGGCCTTACCAATGGCGTCGAGCTCGTCGATGAAGATTATGCACGGGGCTCGCTCGGCCGCTTGGGAGAAGAGGTCCCGGACCCGGGCGGCGCCTACACCGACGAACATCTCCACGAACTCGCTTCCGGAAATGGAGAAGAATGGGACCTTTGCTTCGCCGGCCACTGCCCTGGCGAGCAGTGTCTTGCCGGTCCCTGGAGGGCCGACCAGCAGAACTCCCTTGGGGATGGTAGCCCCGAGATGGCGGAATTTCTCCGGGTGTTTAAGGAACTCGATAATCTCCTCAAGCTCTTCTTGGGCCTCATCCACTCCGGCCACATCGTCGAAAGACGCCTTCGTCTCGTCCTCGGCGTAGATTTTCGCCCGGCTTCGGCCGAATGACATCACACCCGCCCCGCCGGGCCCCATCCGCCTCAGGATGACGATCCATATGGCGAGGATTATGAGCGGCGGGATAACCCAGGAGAGAAGGTTCGCAAGAACGGTGTTTTCCGCTTGACCGGTATATTCGACATCATGGGCTCCGAGGAGCTCTACAAGCTTGGGATCCTCAACCCGAACGGTTCGAAATTTTTTCGTCTTGTCGCCTTCCTTAATGGTCCCCTTAATATGCTCTCGTTCTATCTCCGCCGTGACGACCCGGCCCGAAGCTAGCAGCGTTTTAAACTCGCTATACGGAAGGTGGGTGATTTCCTCTCGTAAGAGTTGCGTGTTGATGAACGAAAGGATGAGGAAGGCTGCGACAAAATACCATAGGGAGAATTGCGTTTTTTTCCGCCTGGCGCGCTTGTCGCCTGGCTTGCCTCCCACACTAGTTTTGCTTTTGAGCCACTCCATTAGATCGAAGGGCTCGTCGCGACGTTTGCGTTTAGTAGGCGCCGGTCGCCTTTTGGTGGCCACGGCCATATGCCCCATATCTAGAACGGGTTTTCTGAATTCAATGTACCGGGAATCGACCGTGATGTCAACGCGGAGAGAGGACCACTCCCTCCTTATAAGTCGAAAAGCGAGTCTTCTAGCGGGGGGCTCAGCTCCAGGTCTTCGAAATACCCGCCATCGAAAAGAAGCCCCGACTCGCGGTCGTATTGCTCAATTGCCAGGGGCAACAGATGCTCTGTGTCTATCGTAAGCACAACCCGCTTCTTCGCCGTATACAACACCACCCGGTGACCCCGCCGTTTTCCGACGGCCACTTGGCCTTCATAGGCCTCCTCCGTTACTTTGACCATATCTTGGACGACGATGCCCATCAAGGATGCTAAATCGGATCGATAAATGGGGTGGTGAAAATCATCCATGCCCGTTGGGCTGTCCGGGTCAACCTTCAAGGCGAAGGGCCACCACCAACGAGAGACATGGAGGATTTTATGATTGTAGACGGCGACCTGGCCGCGCTTGAGTCGTGGCTCTATCCACCTCATTCGTATCTGCCCTGGTTTCCGGAAAGCGTACGCGAGCACGTTTATCTTCTCGGCGTTGTAACGCCCGTCGGCTCCGCGGTGTCGGGTGATGTTCGTAAGCTTGCAGGTATAGGCGTTAAGCGATTTTGACGCTCGATAGGCAGACTGCACCAAGCTCCTTGGGGAGAGGTCGTCCGTCCCCACGGGCTCCGCAGCCTGAGTGAATCCCGTCAGCAACCAAACCGCCATTATCCACCATACGGTTTTTCGGTACATACCTTTGCCTCAACAGTTCTAAATTATTGCCACATTCTACATAGCCTGGCTTTGTGGGGATATGTCTTCATGGCAGGAGTGCGGCTCTCACCTTCGTCGGTCGCCAGTTCCGTAATGCGCATTATGATGAAGACCCCACGACGGGCTATGTTGTGCAAAGGAGATAGGCTCATGGGGTGGGGGCGGGGAACGTGATGGGTTTCCTCGATCACGTCCGGGAATTCGCCAAAGCCCTTTCCGGAATTCCCCGCATTAACAGGTTGATAAAATCTCCGTCGTCACCAGGGTAACAGAATCGACACAAGTGCAATTATACTGGATAGTTGGGCAGGTGCAATTAAAAAAGATAGACCTCACCCTTTTAGAGGTTTACATTTGACTTCATGTGGCAAAATTGGGTAACATTTTTTTGTGACCTATGCAGCCGACCGCCAACGGGGATAATGGAACGTGTGGACGCTCGTTGATTTCATGACCGGTTATACGGCGCCGTTTATCTATATTTTCATATTCTTTGGCTTGTTCGCCGGGGGACTTGGGGCTCCAATACCTGAAGACCTTCTGCTGCTTATCGGTGGATTTTTATCCTGGGCGGGCTACACTGACCTATATCTGACAATCGCCATCTCCATCACAGGCGCCGTAGTCGGTGACTACTTGGTATTTTACCTAGGGCGCAAGTGGGGCTCTAACGTTCTGGGACACCCTAGGCTTAGTCGCTGGTTGACGAGCCATCGCCTTTCGAGAATCCACGACCATTTTGACCGCTATGGCGGCAAAACAATCTTCTTCGCTCGCTTCTTTGCTGGTTTTCGGATGGCCGTTTACCTCGTTGCCGGCAGCATCCGGATGAACGCGCAGAAGTTCATTTTGACGGATTTGTGCGGGGCCGCCGTCAGCGTTCCCCTCGTCACCCTGTTAGGTATTTTCTGAGCGAAAAGCTCGACAACTTACGGCGCACCATTCAAGGGGTAAGGATCATCACAGCTGTAGTATTAGTGTTAGCTGTTTTGGGCTTCCTTCTCTACAGGCGGCTGTCTAGGGATTACCCGCGCGGGCGGAGTGAGGGGATTGATAAGCCCCGATTCGCCGAGGAATCCTCAGCCGACCAGCGACTTCCCGCAGCCAAAGGTGGCGCCCTGGAAGATTCATAGCCTCCTTCAGCGCCTCACACCGTCACGATCAATCCTGCCTTTATACCCCATCAGCTCCCTGAGTGCTTCCCGAGCTGGCGCAGTCCATCCTCGTGTCCGATGATGATTAGAATGTCGTATTCATTGATGATACTTTCGGGGCTTGGCAGGTTGTCGATCGAGGCGATGACGAGGGTGGCGCCCTCGCTCTCCGGCGGATGGTGTTTTTTGATGGCAACGACATTAATGCCGAAGCGTTGACGGAGCTTTAGGTCTTTGAGCGCCTTACCGACGAAGGCGGCAGGCGCGTTTATTTCAATCATGCTAAAGCCCTCTGCGAGGGGAATCATTTCCAGGGCGAATGGGACAAGCAAACGTTTGGCGAGCTTTGCTCCCATCTCTTCCTCAGGGGAGATGACTTGGTCAGCGCCGATGAGCTGGAGGATGTGGCGCTGCGTAGTGGTGTTGGCTTTGGCGATGATTCTTTTTACACCAATATTTTTAAGCAGCAACGTAGCCAGCTGATTTGCCTCAAAGCTCTCCCCTATGCAGACGATGGCTGCATCAACCTTCTCCAGGTTTTGCGCCCGCAGGGCGTGTTCGTCGGTGGCGTCTAGGGCCACGGCCACCGTCACCTCGTCTTTAATATTCTCGATGACCCGCCGGTCTGCGTCGATGGCCACGACCTCAGCCCCAGCCTCGGTTAGGTGGGTAGCCAAGCTCATCCCAAATCGCCCCAGGCCTATTACAGCGAACCGAGCCATAACTCTCTCCTTCCTTACCCTAGCATGACATATTCCTGGGGATATTCATACTCACCCCTGACTCCCCGCTCGGCGATGGCCAGTGCCAGAGTCAAAGGGCCTATACGCCCCGCCAGCATGGTGAAAATGAGTATTACCTTGCCTGCAGAAGAGAGCTCCGACGTCATCCCCCGCGTAAGGCCCACGGTTCCGAAGGCGCTGATGGTCTCAAAGAGGACATCTATGAAAGGTCGGCCTTCCACTATCATAAGGGCAAAGACTGATGCAGAGATAACGCCGAAAGCGATAAAAATGATGGCCAAAGCTCGGTTGACCTGATCTTGAGGGATGGTCCTATTGAATATCTCGGTTTCGGTCCGACCTTTGAGGATGCTCCGGATGGTCCCAAGTAGAATCCCTATGGTCGAGGTCTTTACCCCACCGCCAGTCGAGCCCGGAGAGGCTCCGATAAACATAAGAATCATGAGGAGGAAAGCCGCTGAATAGGTCAGCTGACCGATAGGGACAGTGCTGAAGCCTGCCGTCCTTGAGGTAACGGCCTGGAATAGGGAGGCCGTTATCTGCTCGCCGATAGTGTATCCGGCCATGGAGGCATTTCGCTCTAAGGTGAAGAACAACGTCGCACCGATTAATATTAAGACAGCCGTTATGGTTAAAACTAGCTTAGTGTGGAGCGTGAGGCGGGGCCGTTTCTGATCGGTTCCACCGCCCCACGGGCTTACCCGCAAAAGATTTTGGATGACGAAGAAGCCTACTCCTCCAACCACGATAAGGGCCATCAAGGTGTAGTTGACGACGAACGCTCCACGGTAGATGGAAAAGTCGTTCGTGGGAAGAAGGCTGAAGCCGGCGTTGCTAAAAGCACTGACAGAGTGGAATAGGCTCCAGAAAATTCCGTGTGCCGTCGATGGGAGATCGGTGGGCCAGGAGACGAAGAGGAGTATGGTCCCGATACCCTCGGCGATAATGGTAATAGTGAGGATCCCGAGAACGAGGCTTGTGATACGGCCTACGGTCCGAACATCTAGAGTGTCTCTCAAGACGAGCTCACCCCTGAGGCTTAGATCCCGGCCCAGGATCAGGGAGAAAAAGGCGGTGAATGTCATCAGCCCCAGACCCCCTAGCTGGATGAGGGCAAGCAGGAAGCCTTGGCCAAGAGTCGAGAGGTCTTGTGCGACGTTGATGACGGTCAGGCCCGTGACGCAGACAGCGCTGGTGGCCGTAAAAATGGTGTCGATGAGCCCTATGCCGTCCGGGGAGACCGTCGCCTTGGGGAGGCTGAGTCCGAGGGTGCCCAGGCCGATTACGGCAAGGAAGCTGAAGACGACGAGTTGGGGCCTGCTGAGCCGAAGGTTTCCCCAACGACTGACCACGAGTTCCGGGTTTAGGAGTAAAGTGCTTAGGGCGTATAAGAGTGCAAATGCGGCGTAAACTTCCACGGCCAGCAGGACTGCCGACGATGGGATAATCGTTGACGGCTCAACCTCGGTCCATATCACCAAGGCGCTGAGCAACGTCTCCACCAAGCCGCTTCGCAGCAGAAGAGTTTTGGGAGTTATGAATGCGGCCACCATAAGGTAGAAGCCGACGAAGCCATAAAGAAAGCCCCGCTGGACGGCCACCATTGCTCCATTGCTGCCTAGCGACCACCCAAAACCGTACTGGAGCACAAGGATGGCGGTTGCACCAAGGCCCAAGAGGTAGAAGGGCGCCCGGAAGATCCACCGGGTTGTAAGATGGGAGTTTAGATAGGCGAGCATTTTGGGCCTTTACGGCGGAGACAGCGGTCAGAGCCGGTTCTTCCATCGGAAGAAAACAAGCATGATTATGGCTATGAAGGCCACGAATCCTAACACGGCGTATTGGCCGTATGGCGACGGAAGCTCGGGCATGAACCGGGGGTTAATACCGTAGATGCCGGCGATGAGCGCAAGGGAAAACATCAGGATGACCAGAACGGTTAGGATTCTGACCACCGCGTTCTTGCGGTTACTCGTAAGCGAGGTAAAGGCCTCTACCGCTCCGGCGATGGTGTCACGGTGCGATTCCATTAGGTCCGACATACGGGCAAGGTGGCCGTGAGCGTCCCGATAGTAGACGGCCTGTTCTCGGCGAATTGATGAATGCTCCTCATCGCTCAGCCGCAAGAGAATCTCTTTTTGTCGTAAAACGAGCTGCCACAAACGGGCCACTTCCTTCCTGAGCGAGAAGAGGCGCTTTAGAGTCGAGGGCTTGGGCTTGGCGAGCACCTCTGCCTCGGCGGCCTCAACAGCATCACCGATTCTTTCCAGCACCGGGGAGTAATTATCCACTAGGACGGCCAAGATTATGTAGAGCAAGTAATCGGCGCCTCGGCTGAGAGCATCTTCTCTTTTAAGGCATCGCACCTTGGCCTCCTGGATGGATGGAAAGGGCTCCAGGTGGTGAGTAACGAGGAAGTGTGGTCCCAGGAAACAGTCGAGCCGGGAGGTCTTAATTCTAACACCCTCCTCACCCCATAGAGGAGTATTGAAAATGATGTAGAGATGATCGTCGTAGTCGTCCATCTTGGAATGATGGGTTTGGTTGAAACAAGCATCCAGGGCCAAGGGGTGGAAGTTGAATAGGGCCGTAAGGAGGCCAAACTCCTCCTCGTGTGGAGCCTCCAAGTCAAGCCAGAGATTCCAACCATCACCCGCCTCCTCAACCAAGCGGAAGACCTCTTCCACATCCTGGCTGCGTTTGAGGGTGCCGTCTTTAAGCAGTAGAAAGGCGTCAATCATTGTGCCATCATCCAAAGTCGCCTCTAAGCGCCATGCCCGGCTTACAGGGCCACGCGTTCAGTCTTAATGGTTCCCGCTGGCGGGTCAAGCCTCGCCATTCTCAAAGGCTCCTGGAGAACGAGTACACTGGTACATCCTAATGAAACTGCTGTCAACCTAAAATCTAGAGCACATCACCAGTCGTCCCCGAACCCTTCGGGTAAGAAACGACCCGGGGTTTTGTAAACTACTATACCGGTTGAATGAAGGGTCTATGAGGTTTCTCGCCTCGGCGCAGGACGCGACACGGTGGTTCAATAAATATTTATGAATAGATGATAGGTAAACGTTCCATCTAAGTCAACGCACGGCATGCCGTTTAATTGCGCCCCCCGGGGGCCTATGATACCATTTGGCCGTACCCGATAGTCTTTAGAGGACTTCTAATGTTGGAACGGAGATTGGCCCTCGATATCGTTAGGGTTACAGAGGCTTCAGCCATGGCGTCCGCCAGGCTTATGGGGGCTGGTGACGAAGCCGCTGCCGATACAGCCGCCGTTGAGGCTATGGCCATAGGCCTCAAGGAGCTCCCAATCGCCGGAACGGTGGTCCTTGGGGAGGGTACGCCTGCCTCGGGGGCGCTCCTCCCATCGGGCATTAGGGTAGGGCAGGGTGAGATCAATCTTGATATAACACTGGATGCTCTAGAGGGCACCAACATCTGCGCCACAGGTGGCCCGAACGCAATAAGCATTGTGGCGGTGGACGAGCCCGGAAGCTTCTTGCCCGTGCCCGAAGTCTACATGGAGAAGTTGGCCGTCGGGCCCAAGGCGCGAGGGGCTATAGACTTATCACGCCCCCTGGAAGAGAATATGAAGACTGTAGCTGGGACTCTTGGGAAGTATATTGAAGAGCTAACGGTGGTCGTTCTAGACCGTCCCCGCAACAGAGGGGACGTCGAGTCCATCAGGAGCCTTGGCGCCAGGCTTAGGCTCATTGGCGACGGCGACGTAAGCTCCGCCATAGCCACAGCAATGGAGGGCTCCGGCGTCGATTGTCTCGTAGGCATTGGTGGCGCTCCCCAGGGAGTGCTTTCGGCGGTGGCCCTCAAGTGCGTTGGAGGAGACTTTCAGGGTCGCTTGAAATTTCGAAACCCTGCCGAGCGAGAGGCTGCTTTGGCCATGGGGCTGGACGATCCCGACCAGATTTTATACATCGACGACCTGGCGCGTGGCCAGGACCTAGTCTTTGCAGCGACGGGCGTAACTGATGGGGACCTCCTTAAAGGCGTCCGTTTCGTGCCCGGGGCCGCATACACCCAGTCCCTCGTCCTAGCCTTGCGCAGTCGCGTTATTCGCCGCATCGAGTCCTTCCACGCTATCTAGCCTTCAGCGAGAGCGGGTAGATGCATTTATTTAGGTAATCAAAATTGGCTTAAATTGACAAGCCCCCGGCCCGTTGCTATATTTTGAGAAGCCGATACCCGAGAAAGGTCTAATATGAAAAGAAAAAAGGCAGCCATCATCACCTTCGGGTGTCAGATGAACAAATACGACTCCGAGGTCATCGAGGGCATTTTGGATGACGAAGGATACGAGGCCACCGAGAAGTTGGCAGAGGCCGACTTCATCCTGGTAAACACCTGCAGTATTCGGGACAAGGCGGAGCAGAAATTGTATAGCCAGCTCGGTCGGCTGAAGGAGCTTAAGAGCGCCAATCCGGAGCTGTTGATAGCCGTGTCCGGATGTGTGGCACAGGTGCAGGGCTCAGCCATAGTGGATCGAGCCCCCTACGTGGACATTGTCTTTGGCACTCGAAACATCCAGCGCCTGCCAGCTTTATTGGCGGAACATCGCCTCAACGGGGTTTCCGTGGCTGACGTGACCCCCACACTCCCCGAGGACGCCGATTACGATCTCCCCGTCAAGCGCACCAGCGACCTCCAGGCCTGGGTGACCGTCATGTCAGGGTGCGATCATCGGTGCACCTTCTGCGTTGTGCCCATGACTCGGGGGCCGGAGAATAGCCTGCCTAGCGCAGAGATTATACGGCAGGTGCGTAATTTGGCCGCTGAGGGCTATAAGGAGGTCACTCTGCTCGGCCAGACGGTCAATTCCTACAAGGCCGACATCGACTTTCCCGATCTCCTCGGCGCCGTCAACGAGGTTGACGGGATCGCCCGAATACGTTTCATTACTTCCCACCCGAAGGACGTTTCGGCCCATCTTATCGAGCAGATGGCGATATTGCCGAAGGTGTGCGAGCATCTCCACCTGCCCGTTCAGGCCGGTAGCGATCGCATCCTGGAGGCGATGGCCCGGGGCTACACCGCTGAGCACTACCGGGCCACGGTGGCAGCTCTTAGAAAGGCGATGCCCGATTTGAGCCTGACGAGCGATGTCATCGTCGCTTTTCCTGGTGAGACGGAAGAGGACTTCCAGGCCACCCTTGAACTCTTGGAAGATGTTGAATTTGATAGCATATTTCTGTTCAAGTATTCCCCCCGGCCTGGGACCAAGGCTGCGGAAATGGCTAACCAGGTCCCTAAGGAGGTTACCCAAGAGAGATTTCAGCGCGCCCTAGAGCTCCAGGCCTCCATAAGCAAGCGTCGCAACGAGACCCTGGTAGGGCGCACCGTCGAGGTCCTGGTGGAAGGCGAGAGTAAAAGGGATGCGACAAAGCTCACCGGTCGTACCCCCTCCAACAAGCTCGTGCATTTTCCCGTCGGGACCGGTCTAGCCGTTGGCGATTTGGCAGAGATAACAATCACTCGGGCGAAGCTCCATTCGCTAGAGGGGGAGTTGCCCCTAAACTAACGGTTTCAATTATATTCATTCGTAAAGGAGGAAGGACTCATGTTGGAGATGAAAGTCAGGGGGTTGACGATGGACCCGTTGACGAACATGCCCATCGTCATTCTGAAAGACTTAGAGGAGGAGAGGGCCTTGCCCATTTGGGTTGGCATTTTCGAGGCCAATGCCATTGGCCTGGAGATGGAAAGCGTCCCTACTCCTCGCCCAATGACCCACGATCTAATCAAGAATATCCTCGAGGGGATCGATGCCAATGTAAGCCGGATTGTCGTCAGCGACCTCAAGGACAACACTTTCTACGCAGAGATTTTTTTATTCCTAAATGGCAACGAGATATCGGTTGATTCAAGACCCTCGGATGCGATCGCCTTGGCCCTTAGGGTTGATGCTCCTATTTTCGTTGCCAAGAAGGTTCTCGATGAAGCGCGCTCCATCGATCTCACCGACATGAAGCTTAAGGAGGACGATGAGCAGTGGAAGGAGTGGCTTGAGAACATCCGGCCGGAAGACTTCGGGAAGTATGAGATGTAGTCACAGTTCTTCCTCCTTCTTGCCTATAGCTGCCAAACCCCATCCTTTAGGTGATGGGGTTTTGCTTTAAACCTACGGGAGGCTAAAGTGCTAGACGGTCTCCAAGACGGCGTGTTATAGTGAATTGGTTTATTCGATGTCCTAATAGGAGTTGGACGGGCGGCATGGCTTACCCACAAGGATGGGACGGTGGCCGCTAGGGATTGTCTGGCCGACGTCCCCGGGGTGGCCATTGGCCACGCGGAGGATCCCGTAGCCTGTACGGGCTGCACGGTGATTCTCTTTCCCACTGGGGCCACCGGTGGCGTTGACATCCGGGGTAGAGCCTCCGGAACGCGAGCCCTAGGGCCTCTGGAGCCGACCCACTTGGTCCAGCAGGTCCACGCGGTATGTATGGCCGGTGGCAGCTCCTATGGACTGGACGCCGCCGGGGGCGTTATGTCTTGCCTTGAGCGCCAGGGGATTGGATTCCCCGTTCGAGTAACCACCGTCCCTATCGTACCGACAGCCATCATCTTCGACCTCTCGTTGGGAAAGCCCGATGTCCGTCCTGATGTTGCTATGGGCTACGCAGCAACGGAGGCCGCCATCCAGGAGGCTAGCCCCCAAGGCAACGTCGGGGTGGGGGTGGGCGCGACGGTGGGCAAGCTCTTTGGCATTTCCAGAGGGATGAAGGGGGGTTTTGGGACTGCGAGCTGCCGGGAGCCTGGGGGCATCATCGTCGGTGCCGCCGCCGCCGTAAATGCCTTTGGCGATGTTCGAGACCCTGTGTCGGGGCGTCTGCTGGCGGGGGCTCGGGATGAAAACGGAACCCGCCTGGTGGACACGGCCAAATGCATGCGGCAGGGCGCTTCGCGCTTCACCTTTGGTGGGGAGAATACCACGATCGGGGCGGTTGTAGTCGGCGGCGCGATGAGCCGCGAGGAGTGCATCCACGTCGCTCGGATGGCCCAGACCGGTCTGGCCCGCGTAATCTCACCAGCCCACACCAACTTCGACGGCGACGTGGTCTTTGCCTTCTCGATGGGGGGGGAGCCAGCGGATGTTAACACCGCTGGTCTTCTGGCTCAGGATGCCCTGGCCAGAGCCATTGGGAGAGCCGTAATCTATGCCAAGAGGGTTGAGGACCTCCCCGCGGCCTGTGATTTAGAGCCCCTCGACCAGCTTGAGTGGGAGGCGACGGTTGCGAATGAAGCGTAGGATTCGAGTCCTTATTGCGAAACCCGGTCTCGACGGTCATGACCGTGGGGCGAAGGTTATCGCCCGAGCCCTCAAGGAGGCGGGCATGGAGGTTATCTACACCGGTCTCCATCAGACCCCCGAGCAAATCGTCGCAGCTGCCGAGCAAGAAGACATTGACGCTGTAGGTTTGAGCGTTCTTTCCGGCGCTCACGGCCACCTATTCCGCCGCGTCTGCGAGATTCTCAAGGAGCGGTCCATGGAGGATGTTATCGTCTTCGGAGGAGGGATTATACCTCAGGAGGACATCCAGGGATTGCTGGACGCCGGGGTGAAGGCAATCTTCACTCCTGGCACAACGACCCGGGAGGTCATCGAGTTCCTTGAAGAGACCATTGGCTCCAAATCAACCTCATAATTCCGACGCCCTGGCCGATCGGGTTCTCGAGGGTGATGTTCGGGCGGCCGCGCGCTTGATAAGCATGGCCGAGAATGAGCCCCTTAAAATCCGCCACCCCATCCGTCGCTTGTTCCCTCATACAGGAAAGATCCAAATCGTTGGGGTCACCGGTGCTCCCGGTGTTGGCAAGTCCACCCTGGTTGACCAGCTTGTGGAGCTTCTTCGCGCAAGGGGCCAGTCGGTCGGTGTTATCGCCGTCGACCCGACGAGCCCTTTCACCGGGGGCGCAATCCTAGGCGACAGGATCAGGATGCAACGTCACGGAACCGACACAGGGGTGTTCATCAGGTCGATGGCTACAAGGGGACGTCTCGGGGGCCTTGCCAGGGCCACATCGGACAGCATAACCGTAATGGAGGCCATGGGAAAGGAGATCGTTATAGTTGAGACGGTCGGTGTAGGCCAGGACGAGGTGGAGGTTGCTAAGTACGCCCACACGACGATAGTGATGCTCATCCCCGGGGCGGGCGATGATGTCCAGGCGATGAAAGCAGGTGTGATGGAAATAGGCGATTGCTTCGTCATCAACAAGGCCGACCGTGAAGGAGCCGATATGGCGCTCAAACAGGTTCAATCCGTCCTTGCCCTCAAGGAGTTTGCCGAGGAAGAATGGAGGCCGCCTGTTATCCGCACCGTGGCCACTACTGGCGAGGGGATCGATGAGCTGTTGGAGACCCTCGATCAACATTACGAACACTTCGTCGCCACGGGTGAGCTGGAGAGGTTTCATCTGGCCAAGTGCCGCACGGACTTCTTGGCGGTTCTCGAAGAGACTCTGTCCCGATACGTCCTGGATGAGATACTCTCCGACGGCGCCTTGGATCAGCTGGTGGCGTCTATCGCCAGTCGAAAGATAGACCCCTATACAGCCGCCGATGAGATTCTGGCTCGGCTGAAGGCGTGAGGGAAAAATGAAGGATAAAGTGATGAGTCTGGAGGAGGCCGTGGCGCAAATCCCCGATGGGGCCACAGTCGCCTTGGGCGGCAATACATTCCATCGCGGCCCCTCAGCGGCGGTCCACGAGCTCGTGCGCCAGGGCAAGCAGGAACTGCGGGCGGTGAAAACTGCTGGGGCCTACGACATCGATATTCTGGCCGGTGCGGGCTCCATTAACCGCGCCGCCGTTGGATATGTGGGATTCGAAGCGCTATATGGTTTGGCCCCCAACTACAGGCGGGCCGCAGAGGAAGGCCGCCTGGTGGTGGAAGAGCATGCCTGCTATACGGTGATAACGGGCCTTCGGGCATCCATTCAGGGAGTGCCCTTTTTGCCCGTGGCGGGCATGTTCGGCTCCGATGTCGTACCGGCCCGTGGGTGGAAGACCGTCTACGACCCGTATTCGGGCGAAGAGCTGGTCGCTATCCCTCGTCTTGCCCCTGACTGGGCGATTATCCACACTGAACTGGCCGATCGAGAAGGAAACGCCTTAATCAGGGGTTCTCTTTTTGAGGACCTGCTCATGGCGAACGCCGCCGACCGAGTGATTGTGACGGCCGAGGAAGTGGCGCCGTCGGAGACCCTAATAGCCGAGGGAGCCCATGCTTCTATCCCGGGCTACCTGGTGGACGCCGTAGTCCACGCGCCCAGGGGAGCGTGGCCATGCTCGTTAGGGAGCCTCTATCCGGTCGATGAGGCGTACTTAACGGCTTACGTGAAGGCATCCAAGAGCGAGGCAACGTACCGGGATTTCCTTGAGGAGCACGTTATGAAGCCGCCTGCGCTGGCCGAAGGGGGACCATCGTGAGCGACCACCCGGCCGATGTCATGACCTGTGCCATGGCTCGCCTTCTCTCTAACGGAGAGACGGTTTTCCACGGGGTCGCTTCGAACCTGCCCTTGGTGGCGATCCTCCTGGCTAGGGCCACTCACGCCTCTGACATCGTCTATCTAAATATCGGCGGCGCCGTGAACCCCAGGCCGACCCGGCTTCCCAAATCCACCGTAGACCCGGCCCTCTTAGAGGGGGCTGCCTGTCTCGTCACCCTAACGGACCTCTTTGACCTTTCAGCCCGTAGGAGACTCGATACCGTATTTCTTTCAGGCGCCCAGATCGACCGGCATGGAAACTTCAACCTGAGCGTCATCGGGCCCTTTGATAATCCCAAGGTTCGGCTCCCAGGGGGAGCGGGCAGCGCTCTGTTGGCGCCGACTGCAGGCAGGACCATCCTTTGGCGAACCCGTCACGACACCCAGTCATTTGTCGAGAGCCTGGATTTTGTTACCGCCTGTGGCAATGTAGAGTGGGTGATCACGCCGATGGCCGTCCTCAAGCGCCACGAAGGAGATCTGCGGCCGAAAAGCCTCCACCCCGGTGTCACCTTTGAGGCTCTCCAGGAAGCCACCGGTTTCGAGTTAGCGAGGCCTGAGCCCATGGCAACAACAGCCCCACCGTCCGCTGAGGAGCGCCAAGCCCTAAAGGCGATCGACCCCGATGGCATCCGCTACCTGGAATTCGCCTGAGTCCTCATTGGGTGCGCCGCTAGAGCCGTTCCTCGTGTTCTAGGGCAGGTGTCTGCCTTGGTCGTCCATAGAGGAAGGCGTGGTGTGTCGCGAAACCCTTCATAGTGCACGCCATTGAGGCCTTCGAGCGACCCCCGCGACACCGTCGGTTAGGATGGTGAAAACCATTTCCTAGTCAAGCTTTAATGGGCTCCCCGACTTGAGGAGGGACAACTCATGGCCAATCAAAATGTGCATATTGCCAGCGAGCGTCAAACCTTGATGAATCTTATGGACACAGGGACGTACGCAATCCCCAGCCGCCGCGTGGACGAGAACATCATGATCGCTACGTGGAATATTCAGCATTTCGGAAGCCGCCACAGCGCCCGGGCCATTCAGTATATCGCTGACATTTGCGAACGCTTCGATATTATCGCCCTTCAAGAGGTCAAGACCAACCTGCTTGGTTTGAGCCGGTTGCTGCAGAAGCTCCCAGGGAACTACAAAACCCTAGTGACCGACCCGACGGGAAACAATGAGCGGTTTGCCTTTCTCTACGACAAGCGGACAGTGATACCAACCGGACTGGCGTGCGAAGTTGGATTCGTCGTATCGAAAGAAGATCATACCGCTTTTCAACTTCATCGCATGCCCTATTGCGTTTCGTTCAAGTCTGGTCGTTTCGATTTCGTGATCGTAAGTAACCACATTTACTTTGGTAAGGGCAAAGGTAAAAAATTCCGGAAGGTCGAAATCGAGGCGTTGGTTGAATTCATCCATGGGCGGTCGACAAAAGAGAGAGAAAAGGTATTCGACAGGGATTTTTTTATCGTGGGGGACTTCAACATTCCTGATCCCAAATCAGAGTACTTCGACGCCTTGGTTGCGAAAGGCTTTGAGATGCCCAAGGGTATGGATTCACTGGGTACAAACTTCGATGGAACAAAAACGTACGACAAGATAGCGTGGGTGCCTCGAGATTCGTTCACCTTCACCGGGAAATTTAACACCGTTCCCTTCGGTGAGGTTTTGTTCAAAGAGAATGGGTCGAGAGGCGCTAAAAAGGAGATCAGCGATCACCGCCCGCTTTGGGCGGAGTTTGCGATCAACAAGCTGACGCAGGAGCTGGATCAGATCATCAGCCAAGGCTAGTCGGTGTGCCCTTGGGCCGCGCGACTTTCAGAAACCTGTGCAAACGATTGAGCAAGTTACATTACCATAGACTCTTTACCTTGTGGGTGCCTAATACATTCTGGGAGAGCATCAAGCGGGCGAACTTTTGATGATGAGCCTGCCCGCCCGGGTGGCGACAGGTATAGTTTGCTCCATTGTGTTTAGTGCATTTAGTCGTAGGGAGGATGTATGACGCCGTATCGCATCGTGTTCATCACCGCGGGGGCCGAGGAGGAGGCGGTCCGAATCGCCAAGGCCTTGGTGGAGCAACGCTTGGCCGCCTGTGTCAACATCATCCAGCCGGTGCGCTCTATCTATCGGTGGGAAGGGAAGGTATGCGACGAGCAGGAGCTCCTGCTCATTGCCAAGACCCACGTGGCGCAGATTGCCGCCCTGATGGCATGTGTCGAAGAGCTCCACAGCTACGAGGTTCCTGAAGTCCTCGCCATACCGATAGAGAGCGGCTTCCGCCCTTATCTCGAGTGGGTGGAGGAGAGCTGTACCACGGCTGATAACCCCTAGGATAGCCCCTGTTATGCGAAGCGGAGCAAAAAGACTTGACAGTGATTTTTATGGTATGCTAGAGAGGAGTCTGGTTTGTGAAAGTATGGAACAGGGCCTCGAGTAGACGTCCCTCAATCCCTCGGTTTTCCAATTCCCAGATGTTTTGCCCCGTTTAGATGTTGGGATAGAGCGTGACTAAAGAGCATGAGGGGGAGCGAGAGGGGCTACGAGGCAAGTTCCGGGACATAACCAAGTTAGGCGAACTCCTCACCCTGGGGCTCAGCATCGCCCTGTCCATCGTCCTTGGGGTTTTTGTGGGACATTACCTGGTGGATGGCTGGTTTGGAACCGCCCCGTGGGGGGTCATCGTCTTTACCATTTTCGGCATAGTGGCGGGTTTTCTCAACTTATTTCGTATAACCAGAAAGTACATCAACAAAGGTGAATAATGGGTAAGGAACCCCTGCTACTTGTAGGATGGATTGAGAAGTGGGCTCTGGGGCTCACCGCTTGTTTCTCGCTTGCCGGTT
Source organism: Nitrospinota bacterium (assembly GCA_022562795.1). Classification (GTDB taxonomy): domain Bacteria; phylum JADFOP01; class JADFOP01; order JADFOP01; family JADFOP01; genus JADFOP01. Next base: position 30,011 of record JADFOP010000005.1, on the reverse strand, counting down.
GGGTTGTTGGGGGAGTAGCCGCTGGTGCAAGCGTTGCAGTGGGTGGGTTGTTGGCGACCCTTAACTTCAGGTGGCTACAGTTTTTCACGTTTCGAGTGGTTTTAACGGCTGATAGGCGATTGATGAAAACGCTCACCCATTTGAGTGTTGCCGTCCGCTACCTTGCTCTCGCTGTGGTCCTTTGGTTGCTGATTAAAAGCCCTCGGGTCGATCTCGTCGGCTTGCTTGTGGGTTTAAGCGTCGTGACCCTGGCTGTGGTCGTCGCGGGCCTTCTCCATAGCCTCCGGTCATCAAGGCCGGTTGACTTGGCGGGATAGCTGCATGGAGCATCCAATTCTTTATATTCAAATTCCTGGCCTGGAGGCCTATCCCCATGTAACCTACACGTGGGTGCTCATGATTGTCTTGGCTGCGGTCTCCTTTGCCACTACCCGAGCCTTAACTCTCATCCCCTCGACTCTCCAGAACTTCTTTGAGCTGGTGCTGGAGGGGATATCGGACTTCATGCAGGATGTGATTGGGCCCGAAGGCCCGCAGTATATTTTCTTAATCGGCACCCTGGCCATCTTCATTCTCACGAGCAATCTGATTGGGATGATACCTGGCTTTACCTCCCCGACGAGCAACTTGAACACGAACTTGGCTATGGCCATAACGGTCTTTTGCATCTATCACTACGTTGGGATAAAAAAACACGGGTTTGTAGCCTACTTGAAGCATTTCATGGGCCCCATAATCTGGCTGGCGCCTTTAATCATGCCCATCGAGCTCATAGGGCACTTTGCCCGGATTATGAGCCTCTCAATTCGGCTCTTCGGCAACATCATGGGTCACGATATCGTAGTTATCGTCTTGGGAATCCTAGGAGGATTGAGCATCTTCATCTTCTGGGCGCCCTTGCCCATGTTGTTTCTAGGGATTTTTATAAGCTTCATCCAGGCTTTTGTCTTCGTGCTCCTCTCGGTTATTTACATCGCCCTTGCATTGGAGGAGGAGCACTGACGGGCTAGCTGGTCCAACACGGACAGGCCAGAGTGGGGGATTTGCCGCTCCTGGCTGCCGAGGGAGACCAAACTCCATGTGGAAACCGTTCTATGAAAGGAGGAGAGTGTCTATGCGGACGAAAGTGGTTCTTGCACTATTCGCTGTGGCCTTGCTGGCAGCCTTTGCTGCGCCCTTGGTGTTAGCGGCCGAGCCGGCGGCCGAGCAGGCCGTGGCGGCTTCCGCCACAGCGAAGATTGACTATTTCAAGGTAGCTGCTTTCAGTTGCGCCATCGGGATTGGCCTTGCAGCCTTCGGGGGCTCGTTAGGCATGGGGCGCGGTTTGGGCAGCGCCCTGGAGGGTATCGCGCGCAACCCGGGAGCCACGGGCAGGATTCAGGTGGCTATGATTATCGGCTTCGCCCTCATTGAGTCGCTGGTCATTTACACGCTCGTGGTGGTGCTCATTATCCTTTTCGTGAATCCCTTTGGGATTTAGGTGCTAGGGCGCAGTCCCGTCGCACCTAAGCTGCGAATTTACCGGGCCGGGAAGAGGGCTGAGCTCTCCCCGGCGTGGCCCCCGTGTCTGCCTGGCCGCCCCACCGGGTAACCCCCACGCCATACGGGCATGGCCGGCCTGGGCGGGGAGCGTTGCCGTCGGCGGTGGCAAAGAAGGAACTGGGAAGCCCCCGTGGAATTAGTGCCTTTAAGGTGGCGGAGCCTGGTTTCAGTCCAATCCGCGGGGCTCGTTGACCCCGCCTTATTTATCACGTCGAGCCCACGTAGAGGCTATGTTAATACTAGCCTTCGATTCCTCCACTCCGGTCGTAAGCGTAGCCGTCTCCCAACGAGGTGTTGGGTTGGCCTCAATGGCGATAGCCAGAGGTCGCTCAAATGCCGCTCACATTCTTTCGGCTATCGATGCTGTCTTAGCTCAAGCCGGCCTGGATTTGGGGGGATTAGATGCTCTCGCGTGCGCGGTGGGACCGGGCTCCTTTACCGGGCTTCGGGTTGGGATCGCGACGGCCCAGGGGCTGGCGGAGGGTCGCGGTCTCCCGGTCGTGGGCGTGCCGACCCTTGAGGCGTACGTTCACGCATTGCCGGGTGTGGATGGGATCCTCTGCCCGATGGTTGACGCCCGAAAGAAAGAGGTCTATGTGGCAGGCTATCGGTGGGATGGTGATGTGCCGGTGGAGCTATGGCCTCCGGTCGCCCGTTCACCGGAAGGCTTGGCCTCCAAGGTCGGGGATCAGAGCCTGCTGCTCGTCGGTGAGGGTGCGGCGGCTTATCGAGCCGAGCTGGAGGCCTCTTTGGGCGCCAGGGCCCGATTTGGACCGACCGACCTTGCCTTCTCCAACGCTCTGCGGGTTGCTCGATTGGGGGCCGATCTATTGGCGCAAGGCGCCGGAGCTGACCCGGCTGCGCTGAGGCCCATATACGGTAGGCCCTCGGAGGCGGAGCTGGCTGAGGCGTAACGTGGTGACCATGAGGGAGGACGTCACGGGCGTCATCCTACTTTCCAATGTTTTGGAGGAGGAGTAGAGGTTATGACCGATAAGCAGGAGTTGGTTGAGCGTGTTATTCGGAAAAACGCGGAATTTGGCGAACTTTTCCAAGAGCACCAGGCCTTAGAAATGGAGCTTGAGGAGTTCAACAAGCTTCGTTTCCTCACCTCCGATCAAGAAGTCGAGCGCAAAATCCTTCAAAAAGAGAAGCTCCGCAAAAAGGATCGAATGGCTATTATCCTCCGCGAATATCAACAAGAGGATTGATAGCCCAGAATCGTCAGGTAGCATTCCCCCGTAACACCTAATCCATTCATATTCCGCGAGTTACGTAGCCCAATGGCCCTGGAGAACCCTGCGCGCTAAGCAGGGGGATCTTGGCCTTCTACTCGTCGGTAACACAGCCCTCCGAAGCTGACTTGACGTCCTTAATATACCTGTAGAGAGTGCCGCGCGTGGCCTTGTAGGGCGGAGCCTTCCACTGGGCCTTTCGCGCGGAAAGCTCCTTCTTGTCGACTTCGACGTCAATACGGTTTTTCTTTGCATCAATGGTGATTAGGTCTCCGTCTTTAAGAAGGGCGATCGGTCCCCCATCCTGTGCTTCCGGGGTAACGTGTCCCACAAGGAAGCCGTGAGAACCACCGGAGAATCTTCCGTCTGTTATCAGGGCCACATCCTTACCCAGCCCGGCCCCCACGATAGCGGAGGTAGGCGTCAACATCTCCGGCATTCCGGGCCCACCCTTGGGTCCTTCAAAGCGAATGACCAGCACGTCGCCCTTGACTATTTCGTTTCTCTCCAGGGCGGCGAGCATTTCCTCTTCAGAGTCGTAGACTTTGGCTGGGCCTGAGAACATATTGCCCTCTTTGCCGGTTATCTTGGCCACCGCGCCTTCCGGGGCCAGGTTGCCTCTGAGGATTTGGATGTGACCGGTCTTTTTGATCGGGTCCTCCAGGGGCCGAACCACATCCTGCCCTTCGCTGAACCCTGGAAGGTCTTTCAGGTTTTCGCCGATCGTCCTCCCAGTCACGGTTAAGCAGTCGCCGTGGAGCAACCCCTTCTCCAGGAGGGCCTTCATCACGGCAGGCGTTCCGCCGACATTGTGGAGGTCTTCCATCACGTATCTGCCGCTGGGCTTTATGTCCGTCAGAAATGGAACGCGGTCGCTGACCGTTTGGAAGTCATCTATGGTTAAGGGAACCTCCACGGCCCTCGCCATCGCGATAAGATGGAGGACAGCGTTGGTGGAGCCTCCGAGCGCCATAGTCACCGCGATTGCGTTTTCGAACGCTTCGCGGGTCATGATATCGCGCGGCTTAATGTCCTTTTCCATCAGGTTACGGATCGCCGCACCCACCTTGAAACATTCCTCCAGCTTCTCAGGGGCCTCGGCCGGGGCCGAAGCGCTGTAGGGCAGAGACATGCCGAGGGCTTCGATAGCGGAGGCCATGGTATTGGCCGTATACATGCCGCCGCAGGCGCCGGGGCCCGGGCAGCTTAATTTCACGATCTGCTTACGGCTCTCTTCGTCCAGCGTGCCCGCCAGGTATTCGCCGTAGCTCTGGAAGGCAGAGACGATATCGAGCACCTTATCGTTCCAGTGGCCCGCCCTGATGGTACCGCCGTAGACCATGAGAGAGGGACGGTTCAAGCGCCCCATGGCAATCACGCAACCGGGCATGTTCTTATCGCAACCCGCCACGGTGATATTGGCGTCGTACCATTGGGCGCTCATGACGGTCTCGATGGAGTCGGCGATGAGATCGCGGGACTGTAGAGAGAAGCTCATGCCTTCGGTTCCCATCGAGATGCCGTCGCTTACCCCAATCGTATTGAATCGCATCCCGACGAAGCCTGCCTCAACCACGCCCTCTTTCACCTTGGCCGCAAGCTCACGCAAGTGCATGTTGCAGGTATTGCCTTCGTACCAGACGCTGCAAATCCCAACCTGGGCCTTCTGCATGTCCTCTTCCGTCAAGCCGGTGCCATACAGCATCGCCTGGGAGGCGCCCTGGGATTTTGGCTCGGTGATTCGAGAGCTGTATTTGTTCAGTTTTTGGACCATTTCCCCTCCTCATGTTGCCCAATGAAGCGTTCCATGTGGTCGTAGAATAGCGCCTCTTAGGATATACAACAGGAGAGGGAATGAAAACCCCACCCCGGTCAATTCGCCTTCCGCCTCAGGGTGATCTAAGGCGGAACCCCGACACCTTTTTAGGCGGACACCCATTCGCCTCAGGCGGACCTCAGGCGGGCTACATCACACAAAAAGCAGGGCGCCCGAGCCGATGACAGGCATCCCCGAGCTCCCGCCGCCGAGGCGCCCCCAAAATCAAACGTTGGAAACCTCAAGTTTTTTATTGACAAAGGGGTGAGGGAAGGGTTAGTTTATTTCCAACCTTCAGTTATCATTCAACCTTTGGAAACAAATATGTGCCATTTTTCGAGAAGGTGACGGTGCATAGGGCAGTCAATTTTCAAAAGGAGGAGGATCAATGACTATAAAAGCGGGTACTCCAGGCCTGGAGACACACGTCGGCAACTATGCCTTGATCGAGACTCTGCGGGAGTGGGGGATCGTCCATTACGCCGGCGTCAATGGGGGTGGAATTATCCACACCACCAAGTATTTAGAGCCGCTTACGGAAATGTCGCAAATAACGGATGGCGTTCCTCGGATGTTAACGATGGGGGAGTATGCGTCAGGTTTCGTGCCAATTGGCTACTATATGGCCTCTGGCAATGTTGGCTGCTGCTTCACGACCACCGGAGCGGCCACGAAACTGGGCGCGAGTGGTATCACCGAGGCGAAAGTTCACGACATCCCCTCTTTGTATCTCCTCGCCTTGAACTCGACGACATCTATTGGGGATTCACCCTTGCAGGACGTGTCGGAACATGGGATGCACATCGTCCCGCAACTAAAGGCCGAGATCGGGGAAGCCTGTATTGTCATCGACAACCATAACCGGCTCGAGGAAGACCTCACGAAAGTCCAGGAGCTCCTACACCAGAAGAAGCCCGTTGCGATCGCGTTCCATCCCGACGTCCTCTCCAGAGACATTCAGCTCCATGTTCCAAAACGGGATAAGGCCCGGACCTATAATAAGGCCGATGTGGAGCGTTTCCTGGCCGAGTTCCCGGAGCAGGTCAAGGGGCGCCGGGTCGTAATTTACGTCGGGGAGGAGGCCGCCTACTACCCGAACATCCAAGAGCTAAGCACCGAGCTCTCTACGCTTCTAAAGGCTCCGACCATTTGGTCCATGAACGGCGCCAATGCCGTCGATCCTGACAACCCCTACGGCTACGGCTACATCATGATGGGCGGGAATGAAAAAGGCATGGAGCTCTGGAAGAATATGGACCCCGAGGCGGACATCTGCATCACCCTCGGCTTCTGCGCCGGGGAGTACTCTATCAACCTCGAGAAGATCAAGGCCAAGTGCACGTGGCACTTCGGCGAGCATGTGTCGGGCTACGGCCATATGAACGGCGATTTGTCCCACCGGGTTACGGGCGATTACCGGCAGGTCCGGGGCGACATTGGCCTGACGCTTCATGAGGTCATCTCGCAGCTTAAGGCGATGGGCGTCGATAAGGACCGGCCGGACACCCCGACCTATGATAATTTAAACGACCGGGAGGTCTGGCGAGACGTCCGCAAGGACTGTGTTGACTTCATGGCCTTCTACGAGGAGCTCCCCCAGTACTGGCAGCCCAACAGCATCGGGTTCGACGACGTCTGCATCTCCTATAAGGACCGGCAGTATGTGACCCAGCGACCTCACCCGAATATTCCGTTCTGGTCCGGTCATCACGGCTCGGCCATGGGCGGGGCCTTCGGGATGGGCGTAGGGGCGAAGATGGCCGACCCGTCGCTCCACACCTTTATCTTCTCCGGGGACGGGTGCTGGCGGCTCTTCGGCGGCTGCTTGGCTGACGCGGCGTGGATGGACCTTCGCCTGTTCATCATCAACAACGGAACTTACGGGATTGTTGATAAGGGGCTTGAGCTCATCATCCCGACGGTGGAGAAGCCCCGATACCATTCGAAATTGCCAAACATCGATTTCGTTCAGGCGGCGAAGGCCCATGGCTGGGATGGCTACAACGTCAAGCCCGACCTAAGCAACCTGAAAGAAATCATGGACGCCTGCTACGAGACGAAGGGCCAGTCCATTCTGATTGAAATCCCTGTCGATACTGAGCAGGTGGTCGGTCTTAACGCCCGACTGTTGAACTTGACAACCGATTTCTATCTGTAGGATCTGTCGGCTAAGGGCAGACAATGAATTGGAAGACACATGAGCATGAGTCTGCCCTTAGCCCAATCAAACCCAACTTCAAACACGTAGTCGATAGGACGGGCAAAGCAGCCATAGCTCGTGGCTCGGTGACGCTCAAAGAGCGCTAGGCCGTCCAGGCGACGTGAGGAGGATTTATCATGGCTACCATCTACTATGAGAAGGATGCGGATATCTCACACCTCGAGGGGAAGACCATAGCCATCGTCGGTTACGGCTCTCAGGGCCACGCCCACGCGTGCAATTTGAAAGACAGCGGCCAGAAGGTGGTCGTCGGACTTCGGGAGGGAAGTAGCTCTTGGGGCCGGGCGGAGGACGCTGGGCTCGACGTCACAACCGTCCCCGAGGCCGCCGCCGCCGCCCATATCGTCATGATGCTCACCCCAGATGAGCTCTCGGGCGACATCTACCGCAATGATGTGGCTCCCGGCATGGAGGCGGGTAACGCCCTCGCCTTCGCCCACGGCTTCAACATCCACTACGGTCAGGTCGTGCCGCCAAAGGACATCGACGTCTTCATGGTGGCCCCGAAGGCCCCAGGACATCTAGTCCGACGAATCTATACCGAGGGAGGTGGCGTTCCCATGCTCTTGGCTGTCGAGCAGGACTCGACGGGCAATGCCAAGCAGTTGGCCCTTGCCTATGCCAAGGCGATTGGGGGTACGCGGGCCGGGGTCATCGAGACGACTTATAAGGAAGAGACCGAGACCGACCTCTTCGGCGAGCAGGTGGTTCTCTGTGGTGGCCTCACGGCCCTCATTCTCGCTTCTTATGAAATCTTGGTGGAAGCCGGCTATCAGCCCGAGGTCGCCTACTTCGAGTGCCTCCACGAGGTCAAGCTCATCGTGGACCTCATCTACGAGGGCGGCATCGCCAACATGCGGTACTCCATAAGCAATACGGCTCAATACGGTGACATGACGCGGGGTCCCCGGCTCATTAACGAGGAGAGCCGCCGCATCATGAAGGGGTTTCTGAAGGATGTGCAGGACGGGACTTTTGCCCGTGAGTGGGTCCTTGAGAATCGGGCTGGCCGACCGGTATTTGATAAATTGGCGAAAATGGCCTCCGAGCATCCCATTGAGAAGGTTGGGGCCGATCTTAGGGCGATGATGGCCAAAGGGTCCGAAGTGGCCGCCAAGACCTTCAAGACTGTCATCGAGGAGTAAAGCCAGGCCCTGGGCGGGAGTCATAGGCCATACGCTGGCGGGCTCTTGCGAATTTTTGGTTGCCTTTCCCTGGGAGCCGCCTTATTATGGAGCAGCCGAGCAGGCGGACGTCGTGGCTCTACCTGGCCCGTGATGGGTGGATTTTCCTGACGCCCCCTCTCGTTGTAGGGGTTATCGCCCTTGCATTCGGCTGGAGCATCATTGGCTGGATAGGGCTCGGCGCGGCAGGCTTCGTAGGGTTTTTTTTCAGAGACCCGGAGCGGCCGATCCCCCAGGCGGTTGGGTGTGTAGTCTCACCGGCGGACGGGCGGGTGGTCGCTGTCGGCAAAAGCGATGGGTGTCCGGAGCTGGGAGGCGAGGTTCAAACGGTAAAAATTTTTCTTTCGCTATTTGACGTCCATATAAACCGCGCGCCGTGCGGGGGCGATGTTCAGCGTACGGAGTATACGCCGGGGAAATTTCTCCCTGCATTTCGAGGAGAGGCCTCTCAGTCCAACGAACGCAATTCGATTCTTTTCAACGCTGGTGGGACGCCGATTGTCGTTAGGCAAATAGCGGGCCTCTTGGCAAGGCGGATCGTCTGCTGGGTCGGCCCAGGCGACTCACTGGAGCGAGGCCAACGGATCGGGTTGATACGTTTCGGGTCCCGCGTGGAGGTGGATCTGCCGGCTTCGGCGACGTTGTTGGTCCAAGAAGGGGCAAAGGTCAAGGGCGGAAGCACCATAATAGCTCGCCTGGCGCCTGAGGAGGCAGCGAGAGCGACGTGAAACGAGGCATTAAAATAATTCCGAGCCTGTTTACGACAGGCAATTGTTTTTGCGGCTTTTACGCGATAATAGCCGCCTACAACGGCATGCCCTACCGGGCCGCTGTAGCTATTCTCGTGGCCATTCTCTTCGATACGCTCGATGGGCGGGTGGCACGCATCACGAAAACGAGCACCGACTTCGGGCTGGAGTACGACTCCCTGGCCGACCTCATTTCGTTCGGCGTGGCCCCGGCGTTGCTCCTCTATACTTGGAGCCTCAAGCCCTTTGGCCGTGTTGGTTGGCTGGCGGTCTTCCTCTTCGTTCTGTGTGGAGCTATAAGGCTGGCACGCTTCAACGTCCAGGTCGCCGAGACGACCACGAACCGCTTCACCGGGCTCCCTATTCCGGCGGCGGCCGGGCTTGTTGCCTCCTACGTCATCTTTGTCCTTGAGGTGCCGAAGGCGGCGGCTATCAAACCGATCATTGTTGCCTTGGGGCTCTACATTCTAGCTGGTTTCATGGTCAGCGCTATTCGGTATCGAAGTTTTAAGAAGATGACTCTTTGGCGGCGGAAGCCCTTTGAGGTCTTTCTCGCCGCCGTCCTTGCATTGTATATATTCGTTCTTATCCCAGAGGTTGCTCTTTTCGGGGCATTTTTAGCCTACGCCGTCTCGGGGCCTATGGAGTGGACGTTCCTCCAGGTTCGCGAGCGGCGTGAAGCCGTAACGGACTTGACAGAGTAGTTGCGGCCTATTAAATTCCTAAATAGGAAAGGCGTTGACGGAGGAATAGTAGGCGGAACTCCGAGGCTCAGAGAGCCGGTGGTTGCTGGGAGCCGGTCCTCGGACATGCTGAACTCGCCTCTCGAGCCGCGCGGGTGAAGTCCTAAGCCAGGGTCTAGCTCGCGCCGTGATGCCTGCGTCAAGGGCTAAAAGAAGGGCGCTTCCGCCTTGCTAGGCGCGGGTGCTAAAAGAGGGTGGTACCACGGGAGCTTTGCTCTCGTCCCTCGGGACGAGGGCTTTTCTTATTGAGAGGAGGGCAAATGGGCGCAATCTGGAGCATCCCAGAGAAGCGGTCGCCCGAAGCTGTCCTTAGGGTTGCGTTGTCGAAGTGGGTTTGGTAGAATCATCAACCTTTTCCCGGTCGGCTCTCAGGCCGGGGGACGAGAGAGGACAAGGACTATGAAGGGTGAACGCATTAAAATTTTCGACACCACGTTGCGCGACGGCGAGCAGTCGCCCGGCTTCAGTATGAACCTTGACGAAAAGGTCCAGATGGCCGACCGGCTTGCACGGCTCCAGGTGGATGTCATCGAAGCGGGATTTCCCATCGCCTCGGAAGGAGATTTCGAGGCGGTCAAGGCCGTCGCCCAGACTGTCGATGCCCCCGGGGTTACTATTGCTGGACTCTCGCGGGTGGTCTTGAAGGACATCGATCGTGCCTGGGAAGCTCTCCAGCATGCCCGCCAGGGGCGCATCCACACGTTCATTGCCACTAGCCCGATTCACATGGAACATAAGCTGAAGATGACCCCTAAGGAGGTTGTTGAGGCGGCCGTGGCCGGGGTTCGCCACGCCCGTCAGTATACCGACGATGTGGAGTTCAGCCCGGAGGATGCTGCGCGGACGGACATGGATTTCCTCTGTGAAGTGCTCACCGCGGTCATCGACGCTGGAGCCACGACGGTTAACATACCCGACACCGTGGGCTATGCTACGCCGGATGAATTTGGGGCCCGTATTGCCACGATCCGCGAGCGTGTGTCTAATATTGAACAAGCCGTCCTTTCCGTCCACTGCCACGATGATCTGGGCCTGGCCGTAGCCAACTCTCTGTCGGCGATTCAAAACGGAGCCCGACAGGTCGAGTGCACCATCAACGGAATCGGCGAGCGGGCGGGCAACGCCTCCTTGGAGGAGTTCGTCATGGCCTTACAGGTTCGGCGGGACTTCCTCCACCACTACACCAACATCAAATTCGACGAAATATACCGCACGAGCCAGATGCTCACTTCGATCACGGGGATTCCCGTCCAGCCCAACAAGGCGATTGTGGGCAAGAACGCCTTCGCCCACGAGGCGGGCATCCACCAGCACGGGGTCATTATGGATGCCACCACCTACGAGATTATGACACCCCAATCGATCGGGAAATTAAAGAGCGATCTGGTGCTTGGGAAGCATTCGGGGCGCCACGCCCTTCGCAAGCGCTTGGAGGAGCTGGGCTTTCAATTGGACGACGGGGCGCTGAACGACGCCTTCGTAGCCTTCAAACGCCTGGCTGACAAGAAAAAGGAGGTCTTTGACGAAGACCTGATGGCGCTTATGCGTGACCATACATTGCCGGTGCCGGAGACCTTTAAGCTCGTCTACCTCCATTCCAGCAGCGGGACCGATACGGTGCCGACTTCCACGATTCGGCTCTCCCGGGGCGAGGATGTTTTCCTAGATGCCGCTATCGGTGAAGGGCCGGTCGATGCGACGTACCAAGCTATCGATCGCATTACAGAGATACCCGGACGGTTGCTCTCTTATTCCATCAGGGCCGTAACGAGCGGCAAGGATGCGCAGGGCGAAGTGGTCGTCAAGGTATCCTTCTACGACGGGGAGGCGACGACGGGAATCGGCCACTCGACAGATATTATCAAGGCGAGCGCCAAGGCCTATCTCAACGCTGTGAACAAGGTAATCTACTGGCAGCGCAAGCCCACCGGGGAGGTGGAAGATCCGAGAGGAACACCGTAAGAGTGTGAGGGGAGGTTCCCGTATTATCCGCCTGGGCGTCCCCGAGACCACCAGGAAGAAATTCTATGGAGTGGTTTAAAAAAATTAAGCCTAAGGTCCTAATTCGAGAGAAGAAGGTCAAGATGCCCGAGGGGCTTTGGGTGAAGTGCGACGCTTGCAAGGAGATCGTCTATAAGCAAGAGCTCGAAAAAAACCTTAACGTCTGCCCCAAATGCGATTTCCATTTCCGGATTAGCGCCCATCAGCGCCTGGAGCAGTTGGCCGATCCGGACACCTTCGTGGAGTTCGACCAAGGGATAACCTCCCTCGACCCATTAGGATTTAAGGACTCCAAACTCTACAAAGACCGCATTAAGGAGAATGTGAAGAAGACCGGTCTCAATGAGGCTGTTATATGTGGAGAGGCGAAGCTCGGCGGCATCTCCATACAGCTTTGCATCATGGAGTTCGCCTTCCTCGGAGGGAGCATGGCGAGCGCTGTTGGGGAAAAAATCACGCGGGCTATCGAGAGGGCCATCGAACACCAAATGCCCCTCGTTATCGTCTCCATCTCAGGTGGCGCTCGAATGCAGGAGGGCGTTCTCTCCCTTATGCAGATGGCCAAGATATCGGCCGCCCTTGCCCGACTCAGCGAGCAGGGCACACCTTTTATATCGGTGTGCGCCGACCCCACGACTGGAGGAGTCTCGGCTAGCTACGCAATGCTGGGGGACCTCATATTTGCTGAACCGAGGGCACTTATCGGATTCGCAGGCCCACGGGTCATCGAGCAGACCATTCTTCAGAAGCTGCCCGAGGGGTTCCAGCGGTCGGAGTTCCTCTTGGAGCACGGAATGGTGGATAAAATAGTGGATAGGCGGGAGCTCAAGGAAACTTTAATCCAATCTCTCAAGTTTTTCCTGGCAAAACCTTTAGAAAAAGACTCTTAAGACGCTATGGTCGCTTCGGCCATTGAGGCCTTCCTGCAGCAGCTCAATCCTGCCGTTGTTCGTCCGGGCCTGGACCGTATTCGCCGCCTGTTGGAGGCCCTTGACCATCCGGAGGAACGTCTCCAGGCGGTGACCATAGCCGGGACCAACGGAAAAGGGTCAGTTGCGGCGTGTCTCTCCAGCATTTTGGGCGCATCCGGGTCGATTGTAGCAACTTACACCTCCCCCCATCTGCGCCGCCTGAGTGAACGGATCGCGATTAACGGAAAGCCCATCACGCAGGTGGATTTTGCGCGCCATTTTGAGCGGGTGAGGGAGGTCTTCGAGAAAGCAGGCGAGGCGACCTACTTCGAGTTTGTAACGGCCATAGCGCTAGACTATTTCAGGGGCGCTGATCCCGACTGGGTCGTCCTCGAAGTTGGGCTCGGCGGCCGGTGGGATGCGGTCAATTCGGTGGAGCCACAGCTTTGTGTGCTTACCCCAATCGGCCTTGATCACACCGATCTTTTAGGCTCCACCCTGGAGGCGGTGGCGAAGGAAAAGGCGGCTATCGTTCGGCCCGGCCGTAGCGTGGTCTGCGGCCGTCAGCCGCGATCAGCCCTCCGGGTTGTTGAGACCGTCTGCCACGAACATCGGGCGCCGCTTTCAGTCCTGGGAAGTGCGTTTCGGGTTCAGCGTGGGGCTACAATGGATGAGGGTCAGCTCTTTACGTACATGGATGCTGGCCTCAAGCTGGAAGACCTTCACTTACCCCTTCTCGGCGCCTATCAGGCCGACAACGCCGCTTGCGCGGTGCGGGCCTACCGGCTCCTGTGCAAGGAGGGGCGGCTTGCTTGGTCGGAAGAGGCTGTCCGGGATGGTCTTTCGAAGGTTCGCTTGGAGGGACGCCTCCAGGTGCTCAACCGGGAGCCGTTGGTGGTCGTGGATGGAGCACACAATGAGATGGCTGCACTGGCTCTGGCCGAAGAGATCCGATCGCTCTGGTCCAACCGTCCCCTTACCCTCGTTTTTGGGGTTCTCGAAGACAAGGATTATCTGCGCATGGCGAAGGCCCTATTTCCTCTGGCCTCGCGGGTGGTTCTCGTGCCGGTCTCGAGCTTTCCCGAGCGCTCGGCAGACCCCCACGACGTCGCCACCAGGACCGTCGGGCAGGCCCGAGACCTCATGGTGGCGCCAGACCTGCATACGGCCCTCAAGGCTTCCCTCGCTGAGTTGCCCAATGAGGGCCTATGCCTTATCGCCGGAAGCCTCTACCTGGCGGGTGAGGCCATCGCCCTCTTCGAAGAGACATCTTTAGCCCTGCTGGACCGCTAATTGCGTAAGACCGTGCAACAGACTTTCCTTCGGGTGACAACTCCAATGGTAGATTTTCGAACGGTCGGCCTGGAAGAGAGTAGAGCGATACCGGCCTGCGCGCCAGCCTGGGGAGGGATTTTAGCCTTGATATTACAGCGCTTAAGTGCTACTAGAGAGCGGTGTGCGAGCTACGTAGAGAGGGGTCGGAGAGACCCTAAAAGGGGTGATCGTTTTTGAAAGGGCTCATTCTCAGTGGAGGCAGGGGAGAGGCGCCGTTGGAGGCTATTAAAACGGAGGCCCTGGAACAATCGGCCAGACGACCGGCATACTCGGTCCTGGATACGACAAAATTTCAGCGGGATACGGGTGTGACCCTGGAGGCCTGGCAAGGGGCCTTGGCGCTTTATTTGGTGGGACGGCGGCTTGTGGCCGGTAAGAGGTGAGGGCAGGTTATGGCGGGCAATACAATAGGAGAAACCTTCCGGGTCACGACCTTTGGTGAGTCCCACGGAGTAGGCCTGGGGGTCGTTGTCGACGGATGCCCTGCAGGGCTCTCTCTTGGGGAGGAGGATTTTGAGCGCGATATGGCCCGTCGCCGACCCGGCCAGAGCGTTGCGACCACCTCCCGCCAAGAGGCCGACCAGGTGCAGATTCTCTCGGGGGTCTATGAGGGCCGAACGACGGGCACCCCCATCGCCTTTGTTGTCTACAACAAAGACCACGACCCGAAGGCCTACGATGAGCTGAGGGATCTCTTTCGGCCCGGCCACGCCGATTTCACCTATCAGGCCAAGTACGGCCACCGTGACCACCGCGGCGGAGGCAGGTCCTCGGGCCGCGAGACCCTCGCACGGGTGACAGCCGGCGTTATCGCTAAGAAAATTCTGGCGGAGGCAGGGGTCCGGGTCGTCTCCCACACGGTCCAGGTGGGCGATGTAGTGGCCGAGACCTTCGACGAGGCAGTCATCGAGACCAACCCCATCCGGTGTGCCGACCCCGAGGCGGCCGAGCGAATGTTGGAGCTCATCGAGGAGGTCCGCGCCGATGGCGATAGTATTGGGGGCGTGGTGGCGGTGGAGGCCACAGGCGCTCCTCCCGGCCTTGGGGAGCCCGTCTTCGACAAGATCGATGCCGACCTGGCTAAAGCCCTGATGAGCATTCCCACCATAAAAGGGGTCGAAATCGGCAGTGGATTTGCCAGCGCCAGAATGCGGGGGAGTGAGTCCAACGACCCCTTCATCCAGACGCCGGAGGGTGTGAGGACGGCCACAAACCTGTCTGGAGGGGTGCTTGGCGGGATCTCGACGGGCATGCCGATTCTCTGCCGTATCGCGGTCAAACCCCCAAGCTCAATCGCCCGCGAGCAGCGGACCCTGACGGTGGAGGGAGAGGAGACGACGCTTTCGGTCAAGGGGCGGCACGACCCATGTGTCTGCCCGCGCGTGGTGCCGGTGGCCGAGGCCATGGTGGCTATCGTGTTGGCCGACCATTTCCTCCGCCAGCGTTTGGCTCGCCTTCAGACCGACGAGCCATAGGGACCCCACCGTGAACCTGGTTGTCCTTCCCTCCTCCCTCGCGGGAGCCGTTACCATCCCATCGAGCAAATCCCACACAATCCGGGCGGTGATTATCGCGGCTTTGGCCGATGGCGCCTCGACCATCTTAAACCCCCTCGACTCTGCCGACGGTCGTAGCTCCGTGGCCGTGGCCCGGGCCTTTGGCGCCTCGATCGACACGTCGGACCCTGGGCGGTGGATTGTTGAGGGCACGGGAGGAGACCTTCGGGCGCCCGACGATGTCGTCGATGTGGGCAACTCAGGCACCGCCTGCCGTATCGGCCTTGGGGTGGCTGGCCTCTGTCCTGGCACGAGCGAATTTACCGGCGATGATCAAGCCCGCCGCCGCCCCATGGGGCCCCTCCTAGAGGCGCTGAATACCCTTGGGGCGAAGGCCTTCTCAAAGAAGGGCGATGGGACTCTCCCGGTGGTGGTCACCGGCCCCATCCAGGGCGGGGCGGTCACAGTCAGCGGCATCACATCCCAGTACGTGACGAGCCTTCTAATCTCCACCCCCCTGGCCCCGGAGTCCACGGAGATAACCGTGCTCGACCTCCATGAAAAGCCCTACGTTGGGATGACGCTGTGGTGGCTCGACCGCCAGGGAATCGTGTGTGAACGAGAGGGCTTTGAGCGCTTCTTTGTCAAGGGAGGCCAGAGCTACCGGGCCGATGAAGTATCCGTCCCTGGTGATTTCTCTTCGGCCACCTTTTTTCTTGCGGCCGGGGCCATCGGGGCAGGGACCATTACCCTCCAGGGACTCGACATGGCCGATACACAGGGTGATAAGGCGGTGGTCGAGATGCTCCAGGCGATGGGGGCACGCATTGACATTGATGGGACGAGCATTACCGTTGGGCCGGGAGAGCTCGTCGGGCAGGAGTTTGACCTCAACGACACCCCCGATGCCCTGCCGGCGCTCGCCGTGGTTGGCTGCTTCGCACGGGGCCAAACGACGCTCCGCAATGTCCCCCAGGCCCGCATCAAAGAGACCGACCGGATCACGGTAATGGCGGCGGAGCTTACAAAGCTCGGCGGCCGGGTGGAGGAGCTGCCCGACGGTCTAATCGTCCACGAGAGCGCCCTTAGGGGCGCGGTGGTCGAAGGTTGGAGCGATCATCGCATCGTTATGGCCCTCGCCGTGGCGGGCCTCAGGGCGGACGGGCCGACAACTGTCACCACGGCAGAGGCGATAGACGTTACCTTTCCCACCTTCGTAGAGCTTATGGCGAGCCTGGGCGCCGAGATGAATCTCCAGAGTTCCTAAAGCGTACCTCGATTGAGAGCGTGTTTTTCGGAAAGGGCGAAGGGCTCTTTAAGGTTGAGGTGTTTTCGAGGCGGGCTGTTTTTCCAGCTCCCCCTGTGCAAAGGCGACAAATGGCTGCTCGGCCGGGTCCGCTTTGGCAAGTTCCAGGTACTTTTTCCAGTAGGCCGCGGCTTTGCCCGTCCCGTCGCCCTCGGCTATTAGGGCCATTGAGTAATATGTTTTGGCGTGGCGGGGGTCGAGCTCCAAAGTTTTTTGAAACGCCTCTTGGGCCTTTTCCATCTCGGCAAGCTGGAGGTAGGTCAGCCCTAGATTGTAGTGGGAGGTCACGGACTTGGGGTTGTGCTGGACGGCCTTGGCGTACGCTTGCTTGCCTTCGGTGAACGCCCCCTGAGCGTAGGCCATAATACCCATGTTATTCCAGATGACCGAGCTAGTTGGGGCGAGCTCGCTCGCATTGGTCAAGTAGCTCCGCGCTGCCTCGTAATCTTTGAGGTAGTAGGCAGCCAGGGAAAGGTCGTTGAGGATGTTTGCCCGGCGTGGATGGGTCTGGTAGGCCTTCAACAATTCGCCACGGGCCGCGCTGTAGTCGCCCCGGTTGAGCCTTGCCAGCCCGAGGTTGTGCTGGGAGTTGGGATGAGCCGGGTTATCCTGAACCAGCTGCTGGAGGTGGGTGGCGGCTTGTTCCGAACGGCCTTGACGAGCAGCCAGGAGACCTAGCAAAAAGCGGGCTTCAGGAAAGCGCGGGTCACGCATGACGGCGTTGGTCAACAGAGCCATCGCTTCCGATAGGTTGCCGGTACCCGCCTCCGGATCATATGCAGAAAGGGCGCGTCGGTAATCGTAAAAGCTTCGAAATGAAAAGGTGAGAGGGTTATTCACCGAACGGCGTTCCTCACTGGTGACTTCGTATTTCATGTTGGATGCGGTTCGTAAGGCGATAGTAGCGAGGGAGTAGAGGAGTGGGTCAATCGGGGCCTCGACCGTCATGGGTTTATTGACTTTGTCCGATTTAGGTTCAATTAGCCGAACGCTAAGCGATACTTTCTCGTCCTCGATAAGCTCGTAGGCGACAACTACCACGAGGTCGGCGTTCAACTTTCGACCGATGGCTACGGCCCGCTGGTCGTCTACCTCCTGGCCCGGCTTGAGCTTCTCTGCCTGTAAGAGCTTCTCTATATCCGCCTGATCGAGGAGTTCGATGGAGGAGAGTTTTCGGAAGGTGTAAGTTAAGCCCCACAGGATGGATGGAGGAAGCCAGGAGGTGGCTGGTTTGGGGTTTAGGTCTACGATCGGCGCCAGAGCTACCAGGGGTTTCGCTTTTCTGGAGACCTGCGCCCCCAAAGGGGTCGGCAGAGCAATAAGGACAAGAAGAATTAAGGATCCCGCGAGGAAATAAGATCTATGGGTATGGGCTGATAGCATTATAAAGGGTGGACGGAGTAACCTCCGGCAGTTGGTCCGCAGATTGATTGGGCGCCATATTATGGTAAGCTTGCGAGGAAGTCAAGAATACCGGGGGCCTGCACGAATCTCCCCCCGAGAACTGCATCGGCTGAGCCTAAGAAACAACTTTAAGAATATACATGTAACTTGTCTAAAATATATCTATTATGTCTCATTCTACTGGTTATTGTAGTGTAGGGATTTTTCCTTGACAAAGAGTACCTAATTGAGTAAACTTGCTCACCGATGGGCTACTAGATATTGTTGTTAGAGCAATATATACTACCACATCTTGAGGAATTTGACCTTCGATAGAATATCACCTCTTGTGCCGTAAACCGTTGAAGGGTAGAAGGTTAAGTTGTGCATCCTATGACGCCAACCACCATCGCAATCGGAAGTGATCACGCTGGCTTCGAGCTTAAAGAACACCTAAAAAGTTTCTTGGCCTGGCAGGGCCACTCCGTTGAAGACTGCGGCACCTACAACGAGGAGTCGGTCGACTACCCCGATTTTGCCAAGAAGGTGGCTGAGGCGGTGGCTGGAGGGGGATTCCAGGTCGGTTTTCTTATGTGCGGAACTGGACTCGGCATGAGCATTGCATCGAATAAGGTGCCAGGCATCCGGGCCGCCTTGTGCCATTGCGGCTTCACCGCCCGAATGGCAAGGGAGCACAACGACGCCAACGTTCTCGCTCTCGGGGGCCGCATCATTGGCAAGGGCCTTGCCGAGGAGATTGCCACTATATTTTTGACGACACCATTTAGTGGGGATCGCCACGCCCGGCGGGTGGCGAAGATCATGGAAGGGGAGACTCAGCGCTCCGCCTAGGAGGGAGAGAATACCGTGAATTCTAAGAGGCTCGTGGACGTTGACCCCGAAATTGCTGAGGCGATTCGATTAGAGACCGAGCGGCTCCAGGTAAATCTCGAACTCATTGCGTCGGAGAATTTTGTCAGCGAGGCCGTAATGGAGGCCATGAGCTGTGTCATGACCAACAAGTATGCTGAAGGGTATCCTGGTCGGCGTTATTACGGCGGGTGCGAGTTCGTCGACATCGCCGAGGAGCTGGCCATTGAGAGGGCCAAGCAACTCTTCGGGGTCGATGTGGCCAACGTCCAGCCCCATTCCGGCAGTCAAGCAAACATGGCTGTCTACTCGGCTCTTTTGGAGCACGGCGATACAATCATGGGGATGGACCTCTCCCACGGCGGACACCTCACACATGGAAGCCCAGTCAACTTCTCCGGTTTGTACTACAAGATGGTCTTCTACGGGGTGAATAAAGACACCGAAGTGGTGGACATGGACGAAGTCATGGACCTCGCCAAACGGCACAACCCAAAGCTCATCATCGTAGGGGCCTCGGCTTATCCGCGCAACTTCGACTACGCCGGCTTCCGGAAAGTGGCTGATGAGGTGGGGGCTATCGTCATGGCCGACATAGCCCACCCGGCAGGTCTCATTTGCGCCGGGGTTCACCCGAGCCCAGTGCCTCACTCTGAAATCGTCACCTCAACCACCCATAAGACCCTCCGGGGGCCCAGGGGCGGCATGATTATGTGCACGGAAGAGTACGGCAAGATCATTAACAAGATGGTCTTTCCGGGCATGCAGGGGGGCCCTCTAATGCACATCATCGCTGCCAAGGCGGTGGCCTTCAAAGAGGCGCTCACAGATGAGTTCCGCCTATATGCGGCTCAAATTGTGAAGAACGCCCAGGCCCTGGCCGCCTCTCTCCAGCGTAACGGCTATCGCCTCGTTTCGGGTGGGACGGACAAGCACATGATGCTCCTTGACCTTAGGGAGACTGACATTACCGGAAAGGATGCCGAGGAGGCTCTCGATCGGGCCGGCATCACGGTCAATAAGAACGTCATCCCCTTCGAGACGCGAAGCCCCTTCGTGACCAGCGGAATCCGCATCGGGACCCCGGCTGTTACAACCCGTGGCATGGGAGAGCCTGAGATGGAGGTAATAGGGGACCTCATCTCAAGAGTGCTCAACGACATCGACCGAGACGATGTCAAGGCTTCCGTGAAAGACGATGTGCGAGGCCTCACAGATCAGTTTCCCGTCTACCAGGAGACTTTGCGGCGGGTCTCGTGACGCTGAAGCCTCCCGGTTGCGGATTGGGCGAGAGAGACTTCCATGAGATGTCCGTCCTGCGCGCACCTTGAAAACAAGGTCATCGACTCCCGAGTCTCAAGGGAAAGGAATGTCATACGTCGCCGACGGGAATGCTTTGCCTGTGGCCGGCGTTTCACCACGTACGAGAGGACCGAGGAAACGATGCCTGCCATTTCTAAGAAGGATGGCCGCCGTGAGCCCTACGACAAGGAGAAGCTGCGTGCTGGCATTGATAAGGCTCTCGAAAAAAGGCCCATTAGCATTGAGGAGCGAGACCAGATGATCTCTCGCATTGAGAAGCTTCTCCAGGAGAAGGGGGAGAGAGAGGTCTCGAGCAACATCATCGGTGACGCCGTGATGGCAGAGCTCCAATCCGCCGACGAGGTGGCCTACGTGCGCTTTGCATCAGTCTATCGGCAGTTCAAGGATATAAACGAGTTCATGGAAGAGCTTCAGGACCTGTTGAAGGAGAGCCGCCGCAGGGAGGAAGAAGCCGTACCTGGTCAGGAGACGCCCGCCTAGCAACCCGCATCGCCCCGTTGACATATCCCTGAGAGCAAGGCTATCATAACTGGTTGAGTCTATTTGTGTCTTCTCAGCCCTGGGATGCGCCGTGACCACTTTCTTCTTTAATATTACGATAGTTTCTTATTTTCTGGCCGCGGTGGTCTTCCTCGTCTTTTTCTACTACAAGAACAAGAGGGTCGGGACGGCGGGCTCCGCGCTCGTCCTGGTGGGATTCCTCGCTCACACCTCCGCGATTATCTTAAGGGCGCAGGCGGTGGGCCACCTCCCGCTCAGCAACCTCCACGAGTCGATGACCTTCTTTTCCTGGACCATCACGCTGGCCTTCCTCATCTCCAAGTACAAATACCGGATTGAGATTTTAGGGGCATTCGTCATGCCTCTTGCCTTCATCACGCTGGGGTACGCGGCCGTCCTGCCTAGCGAGGTAAGGCCCCTGCTGCCGGTGCTAAAAAGCTCGTGGCTTGGGATTCACGTGACCCTTGCCGTTCTCGGCTACGCGGCCTTCGCCGTCACCTTCGGGGCCGGCATCATGTATCTCCTCCAGGAGCACCAGCTCAAAAGGAAGAGGCCCGGAGCCTTTTACTATAGGCTCCCGAGCCTCGAAGCGCTAGACGAGCTCGGCTACCGGGCCCTCTCGTTCGGATTTCCCGTACTGACGCTGGGCATTATAACCGGCTCCATCTGGGCCCAGTACGCCTTCGGCACCTACTGGCGATGGGATCCCAAGGAGACCTGGGCCCTCATCACCTGGTTCATATACGCCGTGCTGCTCTACGGGCGGCTTACGGCGGGGTGGCGCGGCCGCAGGGCGGCGCTTCTCAACATCGTGGGATTTTGCACCGTAATGTTCACCTTCGTGGGTGTCGGCCTGTTGTTGAAAGGCTATCACACCTTTCAATAGGAACTACGGTCGGGCTTAGGCGTTAAGCCAATGCGCATTCTCCTATACGGCGTAAGCCACAAGACGGCCCCGGTTGAGTTTCGGGAGAAGCTGGCGTTCCCGCCGGGGGAGCTTAAAAACATTCTGGAATGCCTCGGCGAGGAGTGCCACCTGGATGAGGCGGTCGTCCTCTCGACCTGCAACCGGGTAGAGATATACGGACGGGCCTCTGACCGGTACGCCAGGCCAGAGCTCATTCGGGACCTCATCAGCCGCTTCCATCTCCTCGAGGCGGCGGATATCGAGAACCACTCCTACTTCTACCTGGGTGAAGAGGCCGTCCGACATTGTTTTCGGGTGGGCTCTAGCCTTGATTCCATGATTGTCGGCGAGCCCCAGATTACTGGGCAAGTCAAGGAGGCCTATTTCGAGGCGAAGAGACATAAAGCCACCGGCCCCGTCCTGAACAACCTCTTTGAAAGGGCCTTCAACGTGGCCAAGCGGGTGCGGACCGAGACGGCGGTGGCGGCGCACGCCGTCTCTGTGAGCTTCGCCGCCGTGGAGTTGGCCAAGAAGATTTTCGCGGACTTAAGTGATCGAGCCGTCATGATCATAGGGGCGGGGAAGATGAGCGAGCTGGCTGCCCGGCACCTGACGAGCCACGGGGTGGGGCGGGTCTTGGTGACCAACCGGACCTACGAGCGAGCGGTGGAGACCGCCCGGGGGTTCCTTGGCGAGGCAGTCGCCTTCGAGAGCCTGGAGGAGCGCCTCCCCGAGGTCGACATCGTCATCAGCTCCACCGGCTCACCTCAGCCCATCATAACAAAGAAGAGCGTCCAGAAGGCTCTCAGGGTCCGACGAAACCGCCCAATGTTCTTTATCGACATTGCAGTTCCCAGAGACATCGATCCGGCGGTCGATGAGTTGGCTAACGTCTATCGCTATGATATTGACGACCTTGAGACGGTGGTGGAGTCCAACGTCAAGGAGCGCCAGCGTGAGGCCGTCAAGGCCGAGGAGATTCTAAGGCGGGAGGTTCGTACCTTCATGCATTGGTTCGCATCCCTCGATGCAGTGCCTACGATCGTTGAATTGCTCGAGAAGGCCGACCGCATCCGCGAGGAAGAGGTGGCTAAGACCCTGGCCAGGCTCGGAAGCATGGGCGACATGGAGCGCCAAAGCGTGGAAGCTATGGCGGACGCCATAGTCAAGAAGATTATGCACGACCCCATTGTAGCCCTGAAGAAGCATTCTGATGGTGAAGAGGGAGGCAAAGTTCTGGAAATCGCCCGGCGCCTCTTCAGGCTCGGCTGAGGCGGCCCGTGCCCGAACGTGAACTTGTTATAGGGACGCGGGGCAGTAAACTTGCCCTGTGGCAGGCGGGGTGGGTAAGGGATCGCCTCGAGGCCGCCCACACGGGGCTGGCCTGCCGGATCGAGAAGATTACGACCACGGGGGACAAAATTCTCGATGTGGCCCTCGCCAAGGTCGGCGGCAAAGGGCTCTTCGTCAAAGAGATCGAAGAAGCCCTCATGGCGGGCCGGATTGACATCGCCGTTCACAGCATGAAAGACGTCCCCACGGATCTTCCTGAGGGCCTCGCCATCGTCGCCATGACAGATCGGGAGGACCCTCGTGACGCAGTGGTATCCCGCAACGGAGCCCCCTTGCTGTCGCTCCCGACGGGGGCCGTCATCGGTACCTCCAGCCTGAGGCGCCAGGTCCAGCTTAGGCGCCTCCGGGTCGATTTCGACCTGAGAGCCCTGAGGGGCAACGTTGATACCCGGCTGCGCAAGCTGGAGGAAGAGGGCCTGGATGCCATCATCCTAGCAGCGGCGGGGATGAATAGGCTCGGGGTGGCCGATCGGATATCCGAGATCCTTTCTCCCGAGCTGATGCTGCCTGCCGTCGGCCAGGGGGTGTTGGGCATTGAGGCCCGAGGCGACGACGGGTGGGTCAACGAGATCGTGGCGGCCCTCGACAACGACCTCGTCCACCGGACGGTCCTGGCGGAACGGGCCTTTCTCAAGAGGCTTGAAGGCGGCTGCCAGGTCCCCATTGGTTGCTTCGGCCAGGTGGATGGGGGGCGTCTCGTCCTCCGTGGCATGGTGGGCCACCCCAGGGGGGAGCCGATCTTCTACGGGGAGCGGGCCGGCCCCTTGGAGGAGGCCCTAGCCATAGGCCAGGTTCTGGCCGAGGATCTCCTCGCTCAAGGGGCCGGCCCAATTCTCGAAGAGGTCTACCGGGAGGACCACCCCCTGCCGGGGGGGGCCTAGAGGAATCTACGAATGCCGAGAGCGACCATGCCCCTCGCCGGGCGGCGAATCGTTGTGACCCGACCCAAGAAGCAGGCGGCTCCATTCGTCTCCCTCTTGGAGGCCCAAGGGGCCGAGGCAGTCTGCTTTACGACCATCGTCATCCATCCGCCGAAGAACATGGGGCCGCTCGATACGGCCCTTGACCGGATCTCTTCGTACAAATGGTGCATCTTCACCAGCGCCCGGGGTGTGGAGGCGGTTGCTAAACGCCTCGCTGAGCGCGCCCAGAGCCCGGAGGCCCTAGCCGGGCTGAAGCTGGCGGCGATCGGCCCCAAGACGGCCAAGGCCCTGGAGGACCTGGGGCTGACCGTTGACTGCATGCCTAATGAGTATAGGGCGGAGGCAATCATAGCGGCCATCGGCCCTACGAACTTCTCTGGCAGTCGGATACTCCTTCCCCGGGCACGGTTTGCGCGGGAGGTATTGCCGGAGTCGATTCGAGCCCTCGGCGGAATCATCGACGTGGTGGAGGCATACCGTACGGAGGCGCCCCCTTCGGCGCCGGCCGCTGAACTCGCCAGGCGGTTGGCTGCAAGCGAGATCGATGCCGTGGCATTTACAAGCTCCTCGACGGTGACCAACTTCCTGGCGCTTATGGCGGACCACGGCTCTAAGGCGCTTCTTGACAAGGTGTCGGTAGCCTGCATCGGGCCTATCACCGCTGAGACGGCCCGCAGAGCGGGGCTGGCCCCTGCGGTGGTGGCGGATAGCTATACCGTCGAGGGATTGGTCGAAGCTCTTATAACGCATTTCGCAACGGCGCAGGGGAGTTTCTGACGGTGCCCATTCCTATTCGTCGGCCTCGCAGGCTCCGTGAGGACGAGCGCTTTAGACGCATGGTCAGAGAGACCCGCCTTTCGGTGGACGACCTCATCTACCCCCTCTTCACGGTCTCCGGGGAGTCGATCCGCGAGGAGATTCCCTCCATGCCGGGGGTCTATCACCTCTCGGCCGACCAGCTCGTCCTCGAGGCCAAGGAGGTCCGGGAGCTCGGCATCCCTGCGGTCATCCTATTCGGCGTACCCGAGCACAAAGACCCCAAGGGGAGCGAAGCCTACCGCGACGACGGCGTAGTCCAGCGGGCTGTCGCCGCCCTCAAGGCCCACGTGGAGGACCTGGTTGTGATTACCGATGTCTGCCTCTGCGCCTACACCGACCACGGCCACTGTGGAATTGTCGTCGACGGCCGCATAGACAACGACGCCACCTTGGAGCCGTTGGTTGCCACGGCGCTCTCGCACGTGCGGGCCGGGGCCGACATGGTCGCCCCCTCGGACATGATGGACGGTCGGGTCTTGGCCATCCGAACGCGGCTCGACGAGGAGGGCTTCGAGGGGGCGCCCATCCTGTCATATGCCGTTAAGTACGCCTCTGCGTTCTATGGGCCGTTCCGTGACGCCTCCCACTCGGCCCCGGCCTTCGGCGACCGCAAAAGCCACCAGATGGACCCGCCCAACAGCGACGAGGCCATCCGCGAGGCAGCCCTCGATATCGAGGAGGGGGCCGACATCGTCATGGTCAAGCCGGCGCTCCCCTACCTCGATGTCATCCGCCGGGTCAAGGACGAGCTGAACGTTCCCGTGGCCGCTTACAACGTCTCGGGCGAGTACGCGATGGTCAAGGCCGCTGCGGCCCGTGGTTGGCTGGAGGAAGACAGGGTTGTCATGGAGGTATTGACCAGCATCCGGCGGGCGGGGGCCGACATTATTCTTACCTACCACGCCAAAGATGCCGCCCGCTACCTACGGGATCTAATCTGAGAAAGGCAGGGCTGTGCCGTGAGTCTTCTCGTCGTAGGCAGTGTGGCATTTGACGATGTTCGGACCCCCTTTGGGGAGGCTAAGGGGGTGCTGGGCGGGTCGGCGACCTACTTCTCAATTGCCGCCAGCTTCTTCACCGACGTAAACCTGGTGGCCGTGGTCGGGGACGATTTTCCCGACGAGTGCGTCGAGCTCTTTCGTGATCACCGGGTCAATATAGAGGGCCTGGAGCGCCGTGCGGGCGAGACTTTCCGCTGGAGCGGGGAGTATGGGTTCGATCTTAATGCGACCACATTGGCCACCCACCTTAACGTCTTCGAGACCTTTGATCCCAAGATTCCTGAGAGCTACCGGACGTGCCCGTACGTTTTTCTGGCAAATATCGATCCGGTGCTCCAGCTTCGGGTTCTGGAGCAGATGGAAGCGCCCGAGCTGGTGGCGTGCGACACGATGAATTTTTGGATCGAAGGCAAGCCCGATGAGCTCACCGATACGCTTCGCCACGTTGATATTCTAGCCGTCAATGATAGCGAGGCTCGCGAGCTGGGTCGCCAGGCCAATATCTATCAGGCAGCCCAGGCGATTCTCGCCATGGGGCCATCCGGCCTCATCATCAAACGGGGAGAGTATGGGGCCCTCATGTTCAACAATGATACTGTCTTCGCCGCACCGGCCTACCCCTTGGAGACGGTCTTCGACCCAACCGGAGCGGGGGATTCATTTGCCGGTGGATTCATGGGCTACCTGGCCAACGTCGGAAATGTGACGGACGATACCATCCGTCAGGCGATTATCATGGGGAGCGTCATGGCTAGCTTCAACGTTGAGGCCTTCAGCCTCGATCGGCTCAAGGGAGTCACCTACGATGAAATCCACGACCGCTTCAGGGCCTTTCGGCGGCTGGTTCACTTCGAAGACCTCGACCCCGATGAGTTTGTCCACCTTGGACTGGGCAGCTAGCATCTATCCGTGGGTATTTCCGGTCAGGGAAAGGATGCGGAGTGCGGATAATCGCGGGAGTCGCCAAAGGCCGCAGGTTGAGGACCCTGCCTGGCTACGATATCCGGCCTACGCCCGAGAAGGTGCGCGAAAGCCTCTTTAATAGGCTTGGCGACCTCAGGGGCAGGCGCTTTCTCGACGGCTTTGCGGGAAGCGGCGCCGTTGGGATCGAGGCCCTAAGCCGAGGCGCCTCGCGGGTCGTCTTCGTCGAAAGCGATCGGCGGGCCCGTCGGTGCATCGAGGAGAACTTGGGGCTGGCCGGCTTTTCCGAGGAGGAGGGGAGGATCTGGACCATTCTGCCTATGGCTTTGGTTAGGGCCGTAGCTTACCTTGAAAAGGAGGGGGAGGCTTTCGACCTCATTTTCCTCGATCCCCCGTATCGGAGCGAGGCGGGCCTGGTGGCCCTGAAGAGGCTCGCGGGGAGCCCCCTGCTCGTGGCTGGGGGCAGGCTATTTTGGGAGCATGCGGTCAGCGAGGAAATTGAGGTCGCTGAAAAGGGGGGCTGGCGGGTCGTCGATACTCGACGGTTCGGCGACACAAAGGTCACGGAGCTGACTGGCTCTGGTTAATTGGCTTGATAATACCCTAATCTTTATAAAGTGCAACGCAATTGTTATGTAAGATTCACAGTTAGAGAAGTGTTGCAATAAGCAAGGGGGGAATAAATCATGTTTACTAGCGATAAAAATATAGTGCTTAGCCCAGGAGAAGGCCAAACAATTCCAGTGCCAGGTCACAAGATAACGCATAAGGTGGTTGGTGCAGACACTGATGGCGCGTATTCACTGTTGGAAGTTGAGCTAGTCGGTGACGGACCGCCACAACACATACACAAAACCGAGGATGAAGCCTTCTATGTCTTAGAGGGAGAGATTAACGTCCTGCTGGGAGAACGCACTTTTAAAGCGACAGCCGGTTCTTTCGTACTCATCCCCAGGGGAACGGTTCATGCCTTTTCTCGGATCGGGCAGGAGCCTGCCAAGTTACTCGCCATCTTTTCTCCAGCAGGATTTGAGCAGTTCTTTGATGAAGCGGTTGATCTGGATGTTACGGACACAGAAGCTTATGTTGCCAAAGCCAAAGCCTTAGCCGAGAAGTACAACATGGATATAGTGGGACCACCGCTGGAGCTTTAGGCGGTGGAAGCGTCTTGTGATGGACAACAGGGAAAGAGTAGAAACAGAACATCGCGAGTTCCGCTGACAGCAATAGTCCGGCCGCAGCTTAGCGGCAAGTTAAGCGCGAGCCTAGGGCTACATGACTAACCCGCCGCCGGCTTGGACATTCTGTCCGGTGAGCCAGCGCGCCTGGTCGCTGGCTAGAAACGCAACGACGTCGGCAACGTCCACTGGCTGTCCGAGCCGGCCAAACGCAGACTGCTTCGCCACCATCTCTCTAAAGCCGGGGTCTTTGGGCAGCATGTCGGTCTCGGTGTAGCCGGGAGACACGGAGTTCACAGTGATGCCACGCCCGCCCAGTTCTTTGGCCAGAGTCTTGGTAAATTGTTCGCCCGCGGCCTTGCTCCCGACATAGAGCGCCGCTCCCGGAAAAATCAGCGCCGTAGCTGAGGATGAGATGTTGATGATCCTTCCATCGTCCCGAATCCGACGTGCTGCTTCTTGCAGGACGAAAAAGGTACCCTTCGCCTGCAGCGCAAAGGTAGCCTCGAAATCCTCTTTGGTCACCTCGGAGACCTCCTTAGACAGAAACACGCCGGCACTATGTACAAGGATATCCAGGTGGCCGAAGTGGTCGACGGTTTCCTCGAACAGGCGGTGAATATCGGCCAGCTTGAACACGTCGGCCTGCACGGCGAGCGCACTTCCCCCTCCCGATTGAATCGCTGAGACCACCTCGCCAGCTTTGTCAGCGTTCCGCACATAGTTCACCACAATGGATGCCTCATCTTTGCCCAAACGTTCGGCAACCGCACGCCCGATACCCCTCGAACCGCCGGTCACAACTGCCACCTTTCCAGTGAGAGATGCCATAGAGCCACCTTTCGTGTTTAAAAAGCTAGGTACGCGTCACGGTCGGCGACGGCCCCCGCGCTCGGTTCAGTGTTATTGCCGGTTACAATCCCGCCGTCCTCGTGGCCTAACAATGTTTATGCTGATCAGTATAATAACCCGGTTGTCCGCATAAGACGCAAGCAAAATAGGAGACAACCCCGCCGTAATGCGCTTACTCGCGAGGACTTACAATAAACATGCCGCCCGGAGCGGCAGGGTTATACTGATCCGCATATCACGGCTTGGCGTGGTGTCTATGGGCTCGGAGAATCCTCAGCAGGCCCAGCATTTCTACCACATTTCTACCACAGAACTCCCCGAACAACAGGAAACACCAGGCAACAAGAAGGACGTAAATGATTGAGCAGGAAAGACGGGACAACACGCGTGTAGGCTCATAACCCAACGACATTTCAGCCCGTCCCAGCCATATATTTAAAAAATAAGTTTCGGGACGATTCTACCCACCACTCACGGCGCCAAATTCATCCGCAGCAGTTTCGCGAGCGGCTGTCAGGTGCAGTGGCTTGTTGGGCCGCCGAAGCTAGTCTCCGCAGTAGAACCAACCGTGACTCTTTTCCTGCCGGAGATCAGCTAGATATCGCGCCTGATCCGCATTCCTGGGCAACAAATCAACCAATCGCTCATAGTGCCGGATCGCTGATTCGCGAGCCCTTTGCCGTTGCTCGGCAAGAGGCTGCGCTTTCAGATAGGTATCGTAGCAGTCGAACTTGTAGCCTATCCGTTGGCCGGCCTCTTCGAGTGTAATCACCTTGAAAAGGTCGTCGTAGAAGTGCGCTACCACCAGATGAACGTCTACGATAAATGGTCCTTGTGGGAACTCACGCACGTATGCCTCTGCGGCGTCAGGCGACGGTACACCGTTTGAGGTCTCACCTGCTTTACCGAAGATTGTCGAATACAGCGTATAATTTCGAAACGGCGAATTGGGATTGTGTGCATGAGCCTCAGCCAGCAATTTCCCAGAGTAAGTAAGGACGTCCCGCTCGAACAGATCAGGGAAAATGCCGATGTTGTCGTAATCAGGTCTTAGGTAGGTAGCTGGCAACCACGGGCGTTCCTTCCAGGCATAGTAGGGAATCAATTCTCTCAGTTCCTGATCGAGGAGCACGAGTCGTGCGACATCCTGTGTAGCCGCAGAGTATTCGCGATGAATCCGGTCCAGAGCTGTCTCGATCGAGTCTTGAGCACATATGCCTTCGACTGCAAGGATCGTCAGCAGCACCAGCATTCCCCCTGATCTTGCAAAGACCCGCATTTCTAGTCCCCCCCTATCCTGTTGCACTCCCCAAAGTCGGCCCAACTATTGATTATCTGGTTTCCAGATAATACGTCCAGCAGATTGCAAGGTCTAGCTCCCCTTGCCCCACAGGCTCAAGCACCACTCACAGCTCTAAATTCATCCGCCGCAGAAAAAGAA
>JADFOP010000004.1:85144-87453 GCA_022562795.1 Nitrospinota bacterium | reverse complement strand
ATGAAGGGCGAACCGTGTATGCGGAGGGGGTTCATCTCTGTCCGTGGGTTAGACGGGCAGGTCGCTGCCCTAAAGGCCGGACAGCCTAAAGGCTGTCCCTACATGGTCTTGTGCCCGTGTAGGGACAGGGCTTGTCCCTGTCCGTGTGTATGAAGGGCGGGACGCTGTTCGAAAGGCCAAAAGGCCGGACAGCCTAAAGGCTGTCCCTACATTGGGGCCTTACTGTAGGGACAGGGTTTACCCTGTCCGTGCGTATGGAGGGCGGGTCGTGTAAACGGAGAGGGTTTATATAGGGTGGGCTAAAAAAAGGGGCGGGGGGGGATTGTAGCCCCCCGCCGCCCATTAAAAAACTTTAATCACTATCACTCTTGTCCGGGACGCAGGTGTCAAACCCGCCGGCGTTGGCGAAGACGTTGCCGCCGCCGTCCGTCGCGGCGTCGCCGGCGTCACCGTCACAGGTGCCGGTTTCGGTAGTTTCATCGCCCTTGCCGGCGAGGTCAAGCCCGTTACCCTTCATGGTGTTGTCCGTAAGGGTCGTATCAGGTCCGCCGTCGTTCTCAATGCCCGTATTAGTGTTGCGGATCGCCTTGTTGCGGTCCATGATGACTGTATCGGTATCGTTATCGATGTCGAACCCATCCTCTTTGTTTTTCTTGGCCGTGTTCTTAATCATCGTCAGGGTGGATTCAGAGGTTATCTTAAATCCGTCCCCGGCGTTCCCGAAGCTCCTGTTCCTTTCGAATGTGTTTTTGGTCCCGTCGAAAATCCTGAAACCCTGTTCGCCGTTGTCCATGGCAAGGTTGTGTATGAACGTAGTCGTGTCGGCATCATCAATTTCGAAGCCTTCATCTTCGTTCCTTTTGGACACATTGTGTGAGACGGTGGTTTCGTCGATGTCACTCAGCTCGAAGCCCTCGTCAGTGTTTCCGATGGCGCGGTTGTGCATTATCGGGCCGCAGCCAGGAGGCGGCGGGTTGCCAGAGCCGCACCTGATGTCAAACCCGTCTTCCCGGTTGAACATCGCCCGGTTGCGAGTTATCACATTGTCCTCGCCGTCGATGTCAAACCCGTCCTCTGAACCTCCGATGGCGACATTCCTGTTGATAGTTAAGTCGTCGCCGTCGATATCGAAGCCTTCTTCGCCGTCATCGTCGCCGTTGAACATGGCCACGTTCCTCTCTATGGTGGTGTCGTCGGCGTCGATATCGAAGCCCTCCTCTTCATTGCCCCGGGAGAAGTTCCTAGAGATGGTGCTCTTTTTGACCTCATCGATTTTGAAGCCCACCCTATCATTGGTCTCGGCCCTGTTGTTAATGACGTCGATAAGGCCGTCGTCGTCGCCGTCGACCTCGAAGCCTTCTTCATTGTTTCGGAACGCTCTGTTGTTCAGGACTAGGACCCGGTTGCCTTGGATATGGAACCCATCTTCGTTGGCGGTGGAGTGGTTGCGCCTGACGATGCCGTCGTTGCCATCGACATCGAACCCGGAGTCTAGATTCCCACTGGCCGTGTTGCGCTCGATGAGGAAATCTTTCCCGTCCAGCTCCAAGCCGTCACCCTGGCCATTTCCGTTGTTGATGAGCGTGTTGTTCCTGATGGTGACGCTGTCCGCATCCACATCGATGCCGTCACTATTGAAATTCCTTACCGTGCAGTTGACGATGGTGGCCCCGTCCCCATCGACCTCGATCCCGTCCCCCCCCAGCTGGATGGGGCCGGCGATTGGGGCGCCGCCCTCAATGCTTCCACTCTTGCCGCTCGGAACGTCGCCGTCGAGGATAGCGCCGTTGCAGTTGAGGGTGAGCTTCTTGTCGATCTCCACTCCCTGGTGGTAGAGCCCGCCGAATCCGCAGGTGGACCCGGTCCCACAGCTTTTCTTGAGCGAGACCGTGTCGCCGGGGCTCGCCGCGTCGATCCCGTCCTGGATCTCGGGATTCGAGCCGCTGGGGACGACGATAGTCGCAGCCAGCACCGGCCCGAAGGCGAGAGCGAGAGCAATGGCCGCCGCCAGGGCGACGAGGTTCAAATTAGCGATTTTTCCCGTTTCATTCATCAATGTTTTCATTCCTTCTTCCTCCTCCTTTTTTTGCTTAATTCTTTGTAGGGACAGGGTTTACCCTGTCCGTATCCCTGGTAAAGGCCGGACAGCCTAAAGGCTGTCCCTACATAACCAGAATTCGATGGTTTGGGGACGAATCCCATGTAGGGACAGGGTTTACCCTGTCCGCGGGTATGAAGGGCGGGTCGTGTATACGGAGGAGGTTTATATATGGGCAGCTCTAAAGGCCGGACACCCATCCGCCTGAGGC
>JADFOP010000004.1:0-85135 GCA_022562795.1 Nitrospinota bacterium | reverse complement strand
CCCCGACACCACTCGAACGTAATGGGACGACTGATGCATCCACGCGAAGAGGGGGTTTGCTACCACGTAACGAGCACGACCTATAAGAGGCAACCCTTCTTTCGTGACCATAGCTGTGCCCAAGACCTTTGGGATTAAAAGGAGTCGGGGTCAGGGGGTCGCAAGCGACCTTTGGTCGCCCGACTACCCTTAATGGGGGCTAACGAAGTTTCCCCCGGCTCCATACCCACCTAAGGCGGACCTCAGGCGGACAACCCCCCATCCTCAGTTGATGCGCCACCCCCTCGCTGGTAGACTACATACAAGGCATAAAACTCATACCTTGATGGGCCTACAGCTTGCCGTCATGCGCGGGCGCGACCTCATGAAGGACAAACGGACCATCAAAGGCCGGCCCATAAGCCCGGATGAATTGGGCGAGCCTCTGCCGGACGTCGTCTGGCGCTCCATGCTCTCGAAATATTCGCCGGGCGACGTGGCCTCGACAATCGATTACCTCCTTAGCGACACACCCCTTGAGGAGGCCCGCTGGCGGGGGGCCGATTACGAAGTCATCCCATACGAGGTTGAGGGCGAGCAGCGGACCCTCTACACCAACCGCCACTCGGAGGGATGCGTCCGCGATATCCTCCGCGGCAGCTTCGATTTGGGGGAGTACCTTGCGAACCTCGTCCGCATTTTGCACCTGGAGCTCCGCGATCCCGAGCGCCTCGGTGAGGCCATGGCCGAGATAATCCCGCGCCTGGAGAGCGGAGTGACCAAAGAGGTTATTTGAGGTGACTGGGAATCGAGGTGAGGGCAGGGGGAAAGCCGGATGGGAAAGTACGTAGCAGCCGTAGACCAGGGGACGACGAGCACCCGCTGCATGATATTCGATCGCACCGGAGCGGTCATCGGCGTCGATCAGAAAGAGCACGCGCAGATTTATCCCCGGCCTGGCTGGGTCGAGCACGACCCGATGGAGATTTGGAAGAGGACCCAGGAGGTGGTCGAGGCGACGGTCGCCGAGGCAGGCCTCAGGGCGGGCGATATCGCCGCTTTGGGGGTGACCAACCAGCGCGAGACGACCGTCGTTTGGAACAAACAGACCGGCGAGCCTTACTACAACGCCATCGTCTGGCAAGACACCCGAACGAAGGAGATCTGCGATGAGCTCGCAGCCGACGGCGGCCAGGACCGCTTCCGGCCCAAGGTCGGCCTCCCGCTGGCCACATACTTCTCCGGGCCCAAGATTAAGTGGATTCTGGACAACGTCGCCGGGGTCCGCGACGCGGCCGAGAGGGGCGAGGCCCTTTTCGGCACCATCGATACCTGGGAGATATGGTGGCTGACAGGCGGCCCCTCGGGCGGCGCCCACGTGACAGACGTGACCAACGCCAGCCGGACAATGCTCATGGACCTGAAGAGTTTGGAGTGGGACGACGAGATTCTCGGCATTATGGGCATACCCCGTCAGATGCTGCCTCGCATCTCTCCTTCGAGCGACCCGAATCCATGGGGCGCTACAGCCAAGGACGGCCCATTCGGCGACGCCATTCCCGTCTGCGGTAACCTCGGCGATCAGCAGGCGGCCACCGTAGGTCAGGCTTGCTACAACCCGGGAGAGGCCAAAAACACATACGGCACCGGCTGCTTTATGGTGCTCAACACCGGCGCCGAGATAGTTCCCTCGGCGAGCGGTCTTCTTACCACGGTCTGCTACAAGCTCGGCGATCGGCCGGCCGTCTATGGGCTGGAGGGCTCAATCGCCATCGCCGGCGCCCTGGTCCAATGGCTCAGGGATAATCTCGAGCTCTTCGAGCACTCGAAGCAGATCGAGCAATTTGCAAGGGAAGTGGAGGACAGCGGCGGAATTTACTTCGTCCCCGCGTTTTCCGGCCTCTTCGCCCCTTACTGGCGCTCCGACGCCCGGGGCGTCATCGTGGGCCTAACCCGCTACATCAACAAGAATCACATCGCCCGCGCTGCGCTGGAGGCGACCGCCTATCAGACCCGCGAGGTGATGGAGGCGATGAACAAAGACTCCGGCGTGGAGCTTAAGGCGCTGAAAGTTGACGGCGGGATGGTCTACAACGAGCTTCTCATGCAGTTCCAGTCTGACATTCTTGGCGTGCCGGTCGTCAGGCCCGTCGTGGCTGAGACGACGGCTCTAGGTGCGGCCTACGCGGCGGGCCTGGCCGTCGGGTTCTGGAGCGACCTGGAGGAGCTTAGGGCCAACTGGCGGGTGGACAAGACCTGGGAGCCTCAGATGGACGAAGAGACCCGCCAGAAGCTGTATGCGGGCTGGCTCAAGGCGGTCGAGAGGACCTTCGGCTGGGTTGAATAGCTTGCGGACCCCGGGCCGTATTTTTTATGGATTCATCTCGATACAGTGGATATAGGGCTGTCACTGTGATACTATCTGATCTATAGCGTGCCACGTAGGTCCCCGAAGGATTTTCGATGACCGGGAGGAGAAATTCATGCTGGAGATGAAAGTCAATGGCCTGGCGATAGACCCATCGACGAACATGCCCATCGTTATACTTAAAGACCTGGAGGAAGAGCGAGCGCTGCCCATCTGGGTCGGTATCTTCGAGGCCAACGCCATTGCTCTGGAGATGGAAAGCGTGCCTACTCCTCGTCCCATGACCCACGACCTCATCAAGAATATTCTCGAAGAGACCGAGGCCACGGTCCTCCGTATCGTTGTCAATGACCTTAAGGACAACACCTTCTACGCCGAAATCTATTTATCCTTAAATGGAAACGAAGTCGCAATCGACGCGAGGCCCTCGGATGCTATCGCCCTGGCCCTCAGGGTCGACGCGCCAATTTTCGTTGCCAAGAAGGTTCTCGATGAGGCGCGTTCGATCGATCTCACCGACCCGGAGCTTGCGGACGACAAGGAGAAGTGGAAGGAGTGGCTTGAGGACCTCCGTCCTGAAGACTTCGGGAAGTATGAGATGTAGTCGCTCCTCGGTGGCCGTTTTATTGCAATCTTGTTCCAAGCCATTGGAAGTGCGCCCAACGTCCCCGTATTGAAAAACGCCTTAGCGTTAAGCGACTGAATTGGAGGCGAGGGGGCGCGTCGCCGGAAAAATCCTCCGCCCATACCACCGTTTAGAGGATGGCCTCAATGGAAGTCAGGGTCCTTCGTCATTGGGCTGTGATAAGCTTGCTCGCCTGGTTCTGCGCCGGGTGCTCGGCAACACCAGGAGTGAAAGATGTGGCGCCCGACGCCAGAGTCGCTTTAATGAAAGCCCCTCCTGGAACGATCGACCTGAAAGCCGTCTCCGATGGGGTGCGTCTGTTCGGAGTCTCCGAAGACGCCCCCGGCCCCGCAGGAGGAATGGTCGGTGTCAGTTTGGCTTTTGGAGATTTTAATGGCGACGGGAATGATGATTTGGCTATCGGCTCTCCGGCCCTCCCCGGGCTCCACGCCGAGGGGGAAGCCCCCTCCGGGCCTGGTGGGGTCTATCTCATTTTTGGCCGCACATCGCTCCCCACCCTCAACGAGCTCCCAACCCTTTCGGACGTCGTCCTTGTGGCCGAGACGGCCAGCGCAGGCTACGCGGTTGAGTTTGGGGATCTAAATGGAGACGGCCTGGAAGACCTTGTCATAGGCGCGCCATGGGGGGCTGGCTTCATGCCGTTCAGGAAGGATCGAGAGGGGGTCGTCGCCGTTATCTTCGGCCGTCGAGATTTGGCCGGCACTCACAAGATAGGCCAGGTGGCCGATGTGCTCCTAAGCGGCGCTCATACCAACGACTTCGCCGGCGCAGCTTTGGGGACCGGCGACTTCAACGGGGATGGCCTGGAGGACCTATTGATTGGAGCCCCGCTGGACATCGCTCTGGGAACCTTTGAGCGGGGCAACGCAGGGGCAGCCTACCTCGTTTTGGGGCGAAGGCAATGGCCAAAAACCTTGGACCTCGCCCGAGAGGCCTCAGCAACCTTTTTCGGCGTGGACAGTGGTGATCGGACGGGTACGGCGGTGGCCCTATCCGATGTAACCGGCGATGGCTTGGCGGATGTGATCGTAGGGGCCCCCTTGGCCAATTGGTTTGTAGATGTGGAACAAAATAAGAAAGATTCTGGAGCCGTTTACATTCTAAAAGGTCGGGAGGAGCTCCCCGAGAAAATTGATCTCGCCAGTGAGGCGGATACCAAGATCTACGGTACCGAAGAGGGCGACGGCGCTGGGTGGTCGCTGGCCACAGGAGATTTCAATGGTGACGGAACGGCCGATTTGGTTATCGGCGCTCCATTGGCTCGTCACAGCAACGTCCGTCGAAATGAGGACCTTTATGATCTCATTGGAGGGAACACACGATCTGACCTCGGCTTGGCTGTCACCCGCAGCAGGGTGGCCGGACATGCCGAAGGGGAGGTGTATCTTCTCTGGGGCAAGCCCAACTGGCCGGCGGAGATCTCCCTGGCCAACGGAGCGGCCGCCACTCTCTACGGTCCACCCTTTGATATAGGCGAAGAGGTATGGCTCCTACCCAAGGGGGGCGGGGATACTGGATACTCAATAGCTATGGGTGACGTCGATGGTGACGGTCGGCACGACCTGATCGTTGGATCGCCGTTTGGTGAAGGAAGCGGGCCAAGGGAGAAAGATGTAGGATTGGTCCACCTCGTCCTGGGCACCGATCGCTTGCATGGCACCGTAGGGCTGGCGAAATATTCGTCACATCAAGTTATGGGCAGCAAAGAGAACTACCGCCTGGGGGCGGCCGTAGCAGCCGGCGACTTCGATGGTGATGGAAGGGATGAGATCGCCGTTGCAGAACCACGCGCCTCAGGTCTCGACAGAGAGGAGACGGTGATCGGCAGGGTATACCTGATTGAGCGCCTTCCAGCATCCGCTAAGGACGAGGGCCCAAAATTCAAAAAGCGGGCCCTCCACAAGCCCGCTACACCCTGATATAATCTTTAACAAACTTTCTGATGGTTTGCTTTGTTTCCTATTGAATTTACTTACTTAAATAGTGAACGTTGGTCGGTAATAATGTCCTCGTTTTTCTTAAAGAAGTCATCGAGGGCTCTACGAACAATTGTGGCCTGGCTGACCCCGGTAAGCTCAGAAATTTTCTTAAGCTTCTCGTGCTGATCCTTGGTAATCTTGAAGGAACCGGATACCGTGGACATAATTAACCTCCGTCAACGCATAGGCAATATAATATTACGTAACTGTTTTGTCAACCCCTTATCCACGGTTTTCGGGTATGAGGTTACAATGCCTCTCCCATGAGAATCTTAACCTTGCCGCTCTCCATGAAGACGTAATTATTATCCAGCAGTTCCTGGTCCGTGATTCTTCTGTCAAGGTACTCTAGAACGTCCCTCTTCTTAAAGAAAAACTCCACCCATTCAGTCTCGCCCTTTGCGTAAGGTTGCCTGGTCGCATCCTTCTTCCAATACGTTATGTAGAGTTTTAGGCCCTGTAGGCTGGGGTCCCCCATCGGTTGTTCTTTGGCCGCCATGATCTCCAGGAGCGGCTTGCCATACATGGCAAAGATGGTTGCTACCCGCTTATTCCGATTGGTAACGACCGTATCGAATGTTTTATCCGTGAAGGCCCCGATCCCAAGATAACTGCCTTGCTCTGCTTTCGGCGCAGGGAAAAAGCCTACTTGGCGTTCGAAAAACTCGAAATCTTGAATTGGAAAGACTTCTCGCACCTCCGCAATGATTTCTTCCAGCGGTTGGTAATATTTCTTGGAGAGGTCGCGTTCCGCTTCTTCGCCTTCTAGATACGCCTCGTCCGCTTTAATGACGATGTCGGGCGTCTTGGGAACCCGGGCCAGTTTCGGGATTGCTCTGCACGCTAAAGGTAGGGTGGCCAGGGCTACCAGCAACCCCCATACCAAAACGAGTTGTCGCATTCTGTCATCCTCCGGCGGACGTCCTGTGATAAAACGATTGAGCATTATTTAAGCGGTATTGGTTACAAGTGTACCATGCTCGGGTGAACACCTCAAGTCCCTGCGAAGTTGAGCATCAGTCAAGGGGGATGGAAAGCAAATCTAAACCTTGTTGTCGTTGAACCGCTTCCTGGGAAGGGATGAAGAGTATATTGGTCACAACTTTTAAGGGGGCATGGTTAATTCTGGACGGAATTTGGGAGAAGGGGGCGGCGTTTTGGAGGATGGTCACGGCCGCCTTGTCGAGGATTTCCTTTCTCGAAGACCCTATAACCTTTAGCTTCCCCAAGCTACCATCCCGATTAATTTCAAAGCTAATCGATACTAGCCCATTTTGAAGCTCGCTGGCGCCTTCTTTAGGATAATAGTATGACTGGTTGATGCTGCGTTGGATCCTTGCAAAGTATGAAAAATATCTGAGGTTCTTTGTTTCGAGGGGAATGAGGGTGCCCGGCGGATATTCTTCATCGAGGACGGGCCCGGTAGATTGGCTTTGTAAGGAGCCGCCGAACTTTTCCAGAGCCGACTCATCCAACAAAGGCAGGCGTGAGGGCAATGGGTCCTGGGGTCCTGGCAATGGATCGCCAGCGTAGCCTAGAGCCGGAATCGCCAGGCATATGAAACCACATACCACTAGGGCTCTTGAATGTCGACGCACGCTCAACGGGTCCTTTCTCTCTGCTTTTGTTACAGCAAGCCGGCTCTAAATTCCCCCCCTAAAGGGATAGCATCCAGAGAGTGTTTAGAGGCTTGCGCTCTCTCAATCTAGCTTGTAGCCGAGCTTTGCCAGTCCTATTTTAGCGGCCTTACGGACATTACGGGAGGTATCCCTCACCGCAACCCGCCTCAGGTACTCAACCCCCTCAGCGTCTGCATGCCTCCCCAACGCCTTAACAGCTATTAGGCGAATCCCGTCATTGGGGTCGGTGAGCATTTCAATTAGAAACCGCTTGAGGGTTTTGATTCGTTTCCTTGCCTTGATGGCGCCGTAGACGAGTGTCGTATCTCCCTTCTCAACTTTCTTCCAGACTTCTGCGCTCTTGATAAGAGCGATCTTGGCCTCGTTGTGGATAAAGACATGCTCAGCAGTGCCAAACATATTCAGGAGGGGGGCAATGGCTCGGCCGTCCCTTATCTCTCCCAGCGCCCAGGCGGCGTAAAGGCGAATCCAGAGGAGGTCGGAGTCCTCCGTTGCCTTAACGAGGGCTTCGACAGATCGGGGGTCCTTCAGATTGCCGAGAGCTTCAGCGATATTGGCCCTGACAACCGCCACCCGCTCTTCTTTTAGGCGGGTCACCAGAACGGGAACGGCCCGTTTGTCACCTATCAGTCCGAGAGCCCGGGCCGACTCTCTGCGGACTAGGTCATCGGAACGGTCTTGGAGGGAATTCAAGAGGGGTCTAAGCGCCCTGGCGTCTCTAAGGGAGCCTAAACGGCGGATAGAATTGAGCTTCTGATCCTGACCACCTTGCTCGAGGCTCAAGATGAGATCGTCCACACTTGCTGCCATAACCGCAGGGGGTATGGCCAGGCATCCGAGAAAAAGGGCAAGAAGAATTACCGGTCTGCACCACTCTCGTTTATGTCTTCTCATGGGCCCTCCTTGTCTAGCAAACATCGAGAAAGGGCGAACATACCCTTCGATAATCCTTGGATATAGAAAATCAAGCTTACTCTAAGATACATCATCTTTCAATGTATTTTGACCCTAATGCGGGCGACCTCGTTGACCGGTCACCTACTTGTGCCTATAATGTGCTCGGCGAGAGGATTTATTTTATTATGGATAAATTTGACGATGGATGGATATTGTTTGAGGTCGTAAATGATGAGACAGAGGCACACCTCATTTTTGGTTTGCTTCAGGGCCAGGGCATTGAGTGTCGCATGCAATCGATGCGTGTCCCTCAGTATCCTTTGACCGTTGACGGTCTTGGGGAGATCCGCATCCTCGTCACTGAGAAGGAGCTAACTGAGGCGCGACGTATCGTGGCGGCCTCCACCAACCGCCCCATGGAGTGATGAGGAGGGGCGCGAACGATTCCATTTCATCAAAGCGGAACCGATGGCTGAGTAGCTCAGTGGTCAGAGCGACGGTCTCATAAACCGTAGGTCGTGGGTTCAATACCCACCTCAGCCACCATATATCGACTCTAAATGGCTCTAAGAGTCATTGAGTTACTGGGGGCTCCGAGTTCCGCTCGGAGCCCTTGCTCTCTAAATCCCACCTTCTGGGAGGCTTATAGCCCTCGTCGGACCATTTGCCTTAACGAAGGTTGTCTGTTGCGCGGGAACGCTGGTCTTGTGGGGCGCCATAATGTATTATCTTACCGGAACGGATACAGTGACTTAATTTTCTCTAATTTACGGAAAAAAGAGGGGAAAATTCTCCCAAGATTAAAATTTTAACTAAGGATATGGCCGGATTATACGTTCTTAAATATAGAGGGTGTTATTCGCCTACCCGGAGTTTTGTTACGACGGGAATAACAAACTTGAGTTTTTTCATGAAATATAGATATGGAACACATTGAATTGTCTGCCACTGACCCTCTCGCTCTTATGACCCGGCATGTTCGCCGCTGGGGACTCCTGAAACCTCATGAGAGCGTTGTTGTGGCGGTTTCGGGTGGGCCGGATTCAACCGCCCTCTTGGCGTTAATCTGCGACCTGGCAAAAGAGTGGAAACTGGAGGTGACGGCAGCTCACCTTGACCACGGAATCAATCGGGAAATGGGCGAGGTGGCCTGGAGACAGACCCGCGAGCTGGCCGAACGCTTTGGGGTTCGTTGGTTTGGTAGGCGTGAAGACGTTCTTCAGCTACAGGAAAACGAGGGCGCCTCACTCCACCAGGTAGCGAGGAGAGTTCGGTATAGATTTTTCACTTCGGTGGCCTCTGAGGTCGGCGCCGGCCTTATCGCAACTGGACATACGGCCGACGATCAGGCCGAGACGGTTCTGATGAGGGTGCTTCGCGGGGCAGGTCCCTTGGGGGCCAGCGGTATTCCGCCAAAACGCGAAATTTCGGATGTTACCATCATCCGCCCCCTGTTGGCCCACCGCAAGAAGGAGTTGGAGGCATATTGCACCGAAAGGGAGCTTCCATTTATCGAGGATCCGGCCAACGTAGATGTATCGTTTTTGCGAAGCCGCGTCCGCCAAGAGGTAATCCCCCTGCTGGAAAAGGTGTTCGGCCATGATGTCGCCCCTCATATCGCCGCTTTTGCTGAAAGACTGCGTGAGGAGCAAGATGCTCTGGATCGGGAAGCTGAGGAGGTTCTTAGCGATCCTAGCGTTGAGAGAACCCCTACGGACATCATTATCCCCAGATCCCTTTTCGAGAGCAAGCCGCCGAGTCTTCAAAAACGCTTTGTTTTAAAGGCTCTAGAAGCTCTCAGAGGAAAAACCCCCAGGATTAGGGCGCTCCATCTTGAATCGGTCGTCGATGCCCTAGCCCGAGGGAGGGCCGGCTCCAGCATTACTTTCCCTGGAGGCTTAGAGGTTTACGTGGGAACCCGTGCCGTCCGCATAGGGCGCTCGCCTTCCGACGCGCCTCGGCTTGGGCCTGTTTCTCTTAAGTGCCCAGGCTCAACCGACGTTCCAGACCTTGGGGTGCGCGTCATCATCGAAAAGAGTCGGGCTCCTCGGCGTACGTTGCCCCCTGAACGCGCCAGAGAGGTCTACTTGGGCAAAGAAGCCATCCAGGGCCCTTTGGCGCTTCGGACCCGAAGGCCGGGTGATACCATCTAT
This sequence comes from Nitrospinota bacterium, assembly GCA_022562795.1. Classification (GTDB taxonomy): domain Bacteria; phylum JADFOP01; class JADFOP01; order JADFOP01; family JADFOP01; genus JADFOP01. The sequence continues at coordinate 75,473 of JADFOP010000004.1, read as the reverse complement.
CCCTTGGGAGCCCCTGGCAGGCGCAAGCTCAAAAAAGTCCTCATAGATAGGAAGGTGCCCAGATATATGCGGGGCAGCTTGCCAGTCTTAACGACAGGGGAGGGGGCGGACGAGGAGATTCTTTGGGTCGTGGGCGTGGTTTTGAGCGAATCTTGTCGCCTGACCCCGGACTCCACAGAGGCATGGCGCGTTAAGGTAGAGAAGATGGAGGAGAGAGTAGAGGTCGCTGCTGGACGATAGCAGCTATGGCGGGGGCTTGTGGCTTGATACCCCTTCTGTTAGAATGACTTGAAAACTCCTCATTAGAGGGATAAGTTATTATCAGGGGAGAGTGACGCTTAGAAAAGCCATATAAATATACTCTGAAAAATAGGGAAAATTACGGTGAACCAATTCTATAAAAACCTGCTCCTCTGGCTGGTTATCGGGCTAATAATGATCGCCCTTTTTCAAGTCTTTAATAGACCCCAGAAAAGCACCACCGAGCTCGTCTTCAGCGACTTTATTAACCTGGTAGAAGAGGGTCAAGTGACCGAGGTCCTCATACAGGGAGACCACGTCCTAGGTCGTTTGGTAGGGGGCAAAGAGTTTCGGACCTACACTCCCGAGGACCCAGAGCTTATAAGCATCTTGCGCGCCAAGGGCATTAGGATAAGCGTGGAGCCTCCTGAGCAGTCCACTTGGTACATGACCTTGCTGATCACCTGGTTCCCCATGATTTTGCTCTTGGGCATCTGGGTGTTCTTTATGCGCCAGATGCAGGCGGGGGGCTCTAAGGCCCTCTCCTTTGGCAAGAGCAAAGCGAGGCTCCTGTCGGATTCTAAGAGGAAAGCGACCTTTAAAGATGTTGCGGGGATCGATGAGGCCAAGGAGGAGTTGCAGGAAATCATTGATTTCTTGCGTGATCCCCAAAAATTTCAGAAGCTCGGCGGCAAGATTCCTAAAGGGGTCATCCTCATGGGGGCGCCCGGCACAGGAAAGACCCTTTTGGCAAGGGCCATTGCCGGGGAGGCCGATGTCCCCTTCTTTGCCATCTCAGGCAGCGACTTCGTCGAGATGTTTGTCGGCGTGGGAGCCTCCCGGGTTCGGGACCTCTTTGAACAGGGCAAGAAGAACGCCCCATGCATCATTTTCATCGACGAGATTGACGCCGTCGGTCGCCACCGGGGCGCAGGCCTGGGTGGTGGACACGACGAGCGGGAACAGACCCTCAACCAGCTCCTGGTCGAGATGGATGGCTTTGAATCGAACGATGGGGTCATCCTGATTGCCGCCACAAACCGGCCTGATGTGCTCGACCCGGCTCTGCTTCGTCCCGGAAGGTTTGACCGTCAGGTGGTTGTCCCTCTGCCGGACGTGAAGGGGCGGGAGGGCATTTTGAAAGTCCATGTCGAGAACATCCCCTGTGGGCCCGACCTAAACATCGAAACGTTGGCCCGTGGGACCCCGGGCTTCTCCGGCGCTCAGTTGGCGAACATCGTAAACGAAGCGGCTCTGCTGGCCGCCCGCAGGGACAAGAAGGTGGTCGATATGAGCGAGTTTGAGGAGTCCAAGTACAAGGTGATCATGGGTAGGGAACGCCGCAGCATGGTCATCAGCGAGGAAGAGAAGCGTGACACTGCTTATCACGAGGCGGGCCACGCTATGGTGAGCCATATCATTCCGGGAACCGATCCGGTCGATAAGGTGACTATCATCCCCCGCGGCTTCGCCCTCGGAGCCACGTGGCACCTGCCTCAAGAGAAGCACAACAAGTCCAAAGAAGATCTCCTCAACGAGATCACCTGCCTCATGGGGGGGCGAGCTGCTGAGGAAGTTGTGCTCAACAAACAAACCAAGGGGGCCTCCAACGATATTGAGAGGGCCACAGAGACCGCTCGAAAGATGGTGTGCGAATACGGCATGAGCGAACTCATGGGGCCTCTCTCCTTTGGGAAGCGGGAGGAACATATCTTCCTGGGCAGAGAACTTGCACAACATAAAGATTACAGCGAGCAGACGGCTATCGATATAGACCTAGAAATTCGGAAAGTGGTCGGCGAGTCTTATGAGCGGGCGAAGACCCTACTGACAGAAAACGTAGACGCCCTCCACGCACTCGCCCAGGCCCTCCTGGAACGAGAGACCATTGACGGTTCCGAGATCGATTCGATCATCGATTCATACAGCGGCGAGCAGAAGCCAGACGACACAACCCCAGCGGCCACCAAGACCGACACCCCGGCCTCGGTCACCCCGTCTCCAACATCATCGGAGCAAGACGGTCTCGACAAGAAGTGGACCGAAGATGAAGAGGAGGCCATTCCACCGCGTCCGGCCGGGCCTTCCGAGGCTCCGGCTTGATTGGCGGCCCCTCCTGACAGTTTAGAATTTATCACGGGCCTTAGCGGTATCTAAGGAGCCCGCTGCCCATGAAAACCAGCCCGCCGCCTTCAGTTCTTATTGCACCGGCCGATCCACCTCCTCCCGACTGGGAACCTGCCCCAAACGCCGGCTGGACAGCCTCCATACCCCCCTTAACGCTCACCCTGGCAGATGGTGTGCCTGAGAGCCACGTGGTGTTTAGTGCGGCTGTTGCCAGAGTCAAACGCGACCGCCCCTCTGCCTCCCCTTTCCCCATTCATTTTGAGGCGGGCCCCCCTGCGAGGCTGACGGCCACATTTGACGACCTCCAGCGAGTGGCCCAGGAGCTCTACGGAGCGCCACCGCCGGGGCCCGAATCAGCAAGAGCTATTCGTGAGGCTTCGCCTCCCGCCCCCTCGCCTCCGAGCATCGTAACGTCCAGGGGGGAGCTTCTCTTCGACGGCCCCCCGCTCCTTATGGGAGTGGTGAACGTAACACCCGACTCATTCTCCGACGGAGGGCTCTACATGGCGCCGGAAGCGGGCTCCGACCGGGCCTGGGAGCTTATAGAAGAGGGGGCCGATATCATCGACCTGGGAGCTGAGTCAACCCGGCCTGGGGCTGACCCTATCCCGGCCGAAGAGGAGCTAAGGCGTCTTCTCCCCGTGCTAACCAGGCTTGCCCCGGAGTGCCCTGTGCCCATTTCGGTTGATACTTATAAGGCCGAAGTCGCTGAGGCCGCCCTCGGCGAAGGAGCTGACCTCATTAACGACGTCTCCGGCTTTTCCTTCGATCAATCCCTCCCCTCAGTCGTGGCGCGCCATGGAGTCCCCGTTATACTGGCCCACACTCGGGGAAGGCCGAAAACCATGCAGGAAACCCCCCGCTACCGATGGCTTGTGGCCGATGTTATAGAGCGCCTAGCTGCGAGCATTCGGAAAGCTGAGGGAGCGGGAATCCCTATTAAGAGGTGCCTCATTGACCCGGGGCTTGGCTTCGGCAAGACATTTTCTCAAAACGAAGAGCTTATCGAGGCGGTCCCTATCCTAAACCAACTTGGGCTTCCTGTCGTTGTGGGACCCTCCCGTAAAGCTTTTATCAGGGCAAAGTGGGGAGACAGCCCCGAAGCTCTAACCGAAGGGACCGTCGCCGTCTGCGTTAGGGCGACCGAGCTCGGAGCCTCGGTGCTTAGGGTCCACGATGTGGGGGAAGTTCGTAAGGCTCTATCAAAAGATGCAAGTTGGGGCTCAACCGCCCAGCCAGGAGTGATATAATAAGGGGTCATCATTAAGCTCAATATTCGTTGATTTGAGAAGGCGCGATAAGGCATGCGAAAGCTATTTGGGACTGACGGTATACGGGGCGTCGCCAACGTGGAGCCGATGACCCCAGAGTTCGCCATGACGCTAGGTGGCGCCATTGTGCAGGAGGCCCTCCGCCGTGAGGAGGGCGGGCCAGCCGTCGTCCTTATCGGAAAGGACACTCGACGCTCCGGCGATTTGCTTGAGCACGCCTTGGCCGCCGGCGTAGCAAGCATGGGAGGCAAAGCCCACCTATTGGGGGTTATGCCCACCCCGGCGGTAGCCTACCTCACCAAAAGCCTCGGTGCCGATTTAGGGGTCATGATTTCCGCTTCCCACAACCCTTTTGCCGACAACGGGATCAAGCTCTTTGGCAGAGACGGGTTCAAGCTCTCCGACGATCAGGAGCAGGAAATCGAGCCCTTGCTGGAAGAGGGGCTCTCTAAGGAACGCCCGCAAGGGGAGGGCGTCGGCCGAATTTTTCATCGAAGCGACCTGCTCGATCAATACAAGGCCTTTATCAAAAAAACTGTAGGCGGGGAGCTCAACCTCTCTGGCCTCTCCATTGTGGTTGACTGCGCCAATGGGGCCGCCAGTGCGGTTGTTCCCTCCCTCTTGGATGATTTAGGCGCCACTGTCGTTGCGCTCAATGTAGAGCCTGACGGCATGAACATAAATGACGGATGTGGCTCCCTGCACCCAGAGGTAGTGGCGAAGGCGGTACGAGAGCACGGCGCCGACTTGGGGCTTGCCTTTGATGGGGATGCCGACCGCGTATTAGCAGTTGACGAACTGGGGACGGTACGAGACGGGGACTTCCTCCTTGCCATCTTTGCCCGCTCTCTTTTGGATTCGGGACGGCTGAAAAATAACGTGCTTGTCTCCACGGTAATGGCCAACCTTGGGCTTGATATCGCCATGAAATCGATGGGGGTGGAGCTGGTCAGGGCCAAAGTCGGCGACCGGTATGTCCTGGAGGAGATGGGGAGGCATGGAGCACTGCTCGGGGGAGAGCAATCGGGCCACGTCATCTTTTTGGAGCACCAGACAACGGGGGACGGTCTCCTCTGTGCCGTTCAATTGCTTAAAATTCTCGTCTCATCAGGCAAGTCGCTCTCGGAACTCTCCGCTGTCATGGAGAAGCGCCCTCAAGTGCTCATCAACGTACCAGTGGCTGTCAAGGGGGACCCGATGGCTCATCCTGGCCTGATTGAGGCCATCAGGGCGGCCGAAGAGACCCTGGCCGATTCCGGGCGAGTATTGGTTCGCTCCTCGGGGACCGAGCCCCTGATTAGGGTGATGGTAGAAGGGCTCGATGAAGAGACGGTCCGCGGGCAAGCCGAGGCGGTGGCTGAGGCTGTTCGCAACCACTTATGTTGACGGGCAGATAAGAGGGCAGAAGATGATCAAGCTCTTCATCAACCTCGACCACGTGGCGACTGTCCGGCAGGCCCGGCGCCATATCGAACCCGACCCTGTCCAGGCAGCGGTTCTCGCCGAGCTAGGGGGAGCCGACGGCATCACCATCCACCTCAGGGAAGACCGCCGCCACATCCAGGACCGGGACGTGGCTCTTCTCAAAGCCACGATCAAGACCCCCCTCAATTTCGAGATGGCTTCGACAGCCGAGATGTTGGAAATTGCGACCGACATCGTTCCGGAGCAGGCCACCCTCGTTCCAGAGCAACGAGAGGAGGTGACCACGGAGGGTGGGCTCCATGTGGCCTCTCTGCGGGAGGAACTTATAAAGCCCGTCGAAGGTCTCCAGGCGGCAGGCATTATGGTGTGCTGCTTCGTCGACCCCCATTCGGACCACATTAAGGCATCCGGTGACATTGGAGCCGATGCCATTGAGATAAATACTGGACGGTACTCGGAGCTCACCAGCGCCGAGGATGTAGAAGAAGAGCTAGAGAGAATCCACCAAGCCGCCGACCTCGCCGCTTCCATCGGCCTGGCCGTCCACGCGGGCCATGGACTGACATACAAGAATGTCGGCTCAATAGCCCAGATGCCCCATCTTGAAGAGCTGAATATTGGCCACAACATCGTCGCCCGGGCCATTTTCGTTGGGATGGAGCGCGCGGTGCGCGAGATGGCAGAAGCCATCCGTATGGCCGAGGCCGAAGTTCGCCATCTCACCTAAAGGAGCTCGACGTGAAGGTCGCCACTGCAGCTGAGATGCGAGCCATAGACAGGGAGGCAATCGAAGGCGCAGGAATCCCTAGCTTAGAGCTGATGGAGCAGGCAGGCAGGCAGGTGGTCGGTGTTATTTCCGAGCGCTACTCTCCGCTGGCCACCCGGAGGGTGGTCGTTGTCTGTGGAAGGGGTAATAACGGCGGCGATGGCCTTGTGGTCGCTCGCATGCTGCTTGGCTCCGGATGTCCGACCGAGGTCATCCTTCTGGCCAGGGCCAAGGACCTCTCGGACGATGCCTTGACTAACTACGAGCGCCTTTATGAACATCATGGCCACCGCATTCACGAAGCCCCGGATGAGGAAGCGCTCTTAAGCCATGCACCGCACTTCGAAAAATGCGATCTTCTGGTCGATGCCATATTCGGAACGGGACTCAATTCCCCCGCCGAAGGCCGATACGCCGAAGCCATTCGCCGAATGAACGCAACCGGCAAGCCCATTGTGGCGGTCGACATCCCCTCAGGCTTAAGCGCAGACGAAGCCAAAATCATTGGGGAGCACATTCAGGCCGAGTGCACCGTCACGTTCGGATTGCCGAAGGTGGCCCATCTCATCTATCCCTCTGCAAGCTCCGTGGGTGAGCTAACCGTCGCCGATATCGGATTTCCCGAGGATATAATCTCCAACGCCCCCATTTCCACCCACCTTATCTCGCCGAAGCAGTTCCGGCGAGCCTTTGCTCCTCGAGACCCCGAGGCCCATAAAGGAACGTACGGCCACCTGTTGATCATCTCCGGGTCGGTGGGTATGGCAGGGGCCTGCGTCTTGACCTGTCGAGGGGCCCTGAGAGCGGGGGCCGGTTTGATTACCGCTGCGGTGCCGAGGAGTATTCTCCCGGAGCTTTCGGCAGGCGCCGTCGAGGTGATGACGATCCCGCTCCCCGAGACCCCTGGAGGGACCATCGCCCACGAGGCTGTCTCTGTCGTAGCCGAAGAGCTGGAGCGCTTTTCAGCCGTGGCCGTGGGGCCGGGGCTGACAACGAACCCCGATACCGTGGCCTTCTTAGACGACCTCTTTTCGGCGATCCACGTTCCCCTGGTTATCGATGCCGATGGATGTAATGCGCTTTCCCAGCTTGGCCCAAAAGCCCTTGCAGGAACCAAAGGGACCGTCTGCCTGACACCTCACCCAGGAGAGATGGCCAGCCTGCTAGAAAGCGATACGGCAACCGTTCAAGCCGATCGGTTAGGCGCCGCGCGCGAAGCGGCTCGCCTCTACGGGGCCATCGTCGTCCTGAAAGGGGCCCGCACCATTGTAGCAAATCCTCAAGGGGAGGCCGCGATAAATCTGACAGGGAATCCAGGCATGGCTTCCGGGGGCGTGGGAGACGTTTTGACGGGCCTCATCGGAAGCCTCTGTGCTCGCCGTATGGAGCCTTACATGGCCTGCCAGGCAGGCGCATACCTGCATGGATACGCCGGCGACCTCGCCGCCAAAGAGGTGGGAGAGGTAGCACTTACGGCCTCGGACCTGCTGGAAGAATTGCCTAGCGCTTTCTCCCAGGTCATAGAATCACCGGCTGCGCCGCCCTCGCCGCTTCAGCTCAGATAAGAGCTATTTCGTTGCGAGAGAAGGAACTTTAGTGGTGGCCTTAGGGATAACCTCCAAAAGTCCCGAGGCCACCGCCCGTATCGGCAAAGCGCTGGGTAGATTGCTCAGGCCAGGTGACGTCCTCTGCCTCGTTGGCCCCCTTGGGGCGGGGAAGACCTGTCTTGTTCAGGGAATCGTCAGAGGTCTCCACCCCGAAGCTTCATACCCCGTCCGATCGCCCTCGTTTACCCTCATCGCTGAATACCCCGGCCCTATGCCTATCTATCACATTGACCTCTTTCGACTCCAAGGCCTTCCAGGAGATTTTGAGATTGGGGTTGAGGACCTTATAGGTTCTGACGGCTGCTGCCTAATTGAGTGGGCCGACCGGTGTCCTCAGTGGATGCCGGCCGAACGCCTGGACGTTGAGCTTGCTATTGTCGCTCCTATGGAGAGACGCCTGCGCCTCACACCAAGAGGGCAGCGCTGGACAGCGGACAAGGAGAGGCTAAGCCAAGCTATTCTGGAGTCGACTTAACTAGATTCTTCCTTTACAAGCCATTACTGCTATGGCATACTCTGGCACAGAAATTGCTTGCCACCATATATAATCGGGTGGCAGAGCATTGGAATCGGTTAGTGAGTGGGGCAAATGAGCTTTCAGCGTATAAAAATTATATTAATTGGCATATTCTGCCTCTCGCTTGTGCTCACCGTCGCAACCTTCCTGAAAAGGTCTCCCATTCCCACTCCCTCCTTGCCACTCAAGGTCGTCTCTTCCTTACTTAAAGCTGATCTCACTATCCAGTCTATCCATCTCGTCGAAGACCGGGCAGGGCACACCGAGTGGGAGCTTGAGGCCGAGAGTGGCGAGACCTTCCAGGACGAAAAGCTCACCGTACTGAAGGACGTCAGGGCGAAATTTTACCCGGAAGGTCATCCGGTAGTCCATGTCAGCGGGAAGGAAGGGCGCCTTGAGATGGATACCAGGAATATGACAATCCTCGGTGATGTCTTAGTACGTTCAGAGGCGGGATATACGTTGAAGACCGAGAGGTTGCATTACGATGCCGCAAGGCGACAGGTGGAGACCGACCTCCCCATAGAGCTCGTTCAAGAGGGATTGGTAGTAAAAGGCGTGGGTCTATCAGCGAGCATCGATGGCAAAACCCTGACTGTTCAGCATGACGTAGAGGCTGTCTTCCAATGAGCCTGACTTCGCCTCATGGTAAATGGAAGGTCGCCCTCTTGGGCCTTGCCTTTGCCCTGGGAGCCACAACCCCTTCGTGGGGCTTGAAAATGAATTCCAAGGGTTCTGGCAAGGGGGGCCGTGAAGCCCCCATAAACGTAACTGCTGAGCGCATGGAGGTGGACCACGTCTCCCATAGAATCCTTTTCAGTGGTAACGTTGTAGCCGTAAGGGGCTCTATGACCATCCGCTCCGAATTCCTTGAAGTCGTCAAGACGGGCTCTGGGAAGGGCGCCGACGAAGTTAGCAAGATAATCGCCCGCGACAACGTGAGGTTCGAGGACGGGATGAAGCGGGCCACCGGAGACGAGGCCATTTACCTTGCCCAAGAGGGGATAGTGGTATTGACGGGTAGCGTGAGGGCGTGGGATGAGGAGAGCGTGGTGACGGGACATCAAATGACGCTCTACACAGATGAGGACAAGAGTGTCGTGACCGGCAGCAACTATCAGCGGGTAGAGGTAACCCTAAAGCCCCGCGATGATGAGCGCCGGCTTCTTCATGCTCCAGGAAAGAACAATGGGATTGCTTCTCGGGGCAGGGAATCTCCCATTTACGTAACTGCCGACCGTATGGAGGCTGATCATAGCCAAAAGACCGTCTTCTTTGAGGGGAGAGTCGTAACCAGGCAGGCCGACTTCCGCATGGACTCCGACGAGCTTGAGGTCTTCGACAGCGGTCAGGATGATCGTCAAATCTCGAAGATTGTGGCACGTGGCAGCGTTCGGCTCGACCGGGCCGGTAAAATAGCCACCGGAGACAAGGCCGTCTACTATGAACGCGAGCGTAAAATCTTGCTCTCGGGAAATGCCAAAGCCTGGGAGGATCAGAACGTCGTGACCGGCAGTCGAATGGAGATTTACCTTGACGAGGATAAAAGCGTTGTGCTCGGCGATGGAACCGAGCAGGTAGAAGTGACGATTTACCCCCAGGATTCTGAAGTATCCAAACAGCCATTGCCGCTACCAACCCTGACGGATGGTAGTGCCAAGGCGCCTTACCGCCCTTGAGGAGCCCCGCGGTGCATCAAATTCTAGAGGCCGTCGAATTAGTAAAAACGTACAACGGCCGGGCTGTGGTTAATCAAGTGAGTATGGACCTCAAGAAGGGAGAGATTGTAGGACTCCTTGGACCTAACGGGGCGGGGAAATCTACAATTTTTTACATGATCGTTGGCCTCATACGACCCGACAGCGGCCAAATTCGCCTCGATGGGGAGGTCATCAACAAACTCCCCATGTACCTACGTGCACGCAACGGTATTGGGTATCTCCCCCAAGAGGCTAGCGTCTTTCGCAAGCTCACCGTAGAGCAAAACATTCTGGCTGTTTTAGAGACAATGAACATGGAAAAAACGGAGCGGCGGATAAGGGCCGAGGACCTCATGGAGGAGCTGAACATCGCTGGTGTGCGCAAAACGAAAGGGTTTGCCCTCTCCGGAGGTGAGCGTCGCAGGGTGGAGATATGTAGGGCCTTGGCCGCATCTCCATCTTTTCTCCTTCTTGATGAGCCATTCGCCGGCATCGACCCCATCGTCGTGAACGAAATTCAATCAATCATCCATCGACTCAAGAAAAGGGGTATAGGAATCCTTATCACCGACCACAACGTCCGGGAAACCTTGGAGATTACCGACCGAGCGTATATAATTAATGAGGGGCGCGTTTTGGAGAGCGGCCTGCCCTCCGAAATCGTGCAGAGCGAACGTGCTCGGCGAATTTACCTGGGCGATAAGTTCACTTTGGCGACCTGATATCTCGTCTCTCTGAAGGAGAGCCATCCCAATGGCTATGGAAACCCGATTGCAGCTTAGGCAGACCCAAAAGCTGATTATGACGCAGATGCTGCAGCAGGCCATAAAGCTCCTTCCCCTCTCCCGCCTCGAGCTGGTCCAGACCATTCGGCAGGAACTGACCGAGAATCCCCTGCTTGAGGAGGCCCTCCTCGAAGAAGAGGACGGGATTGCCAGTACCGATACGGAAGAGCATATAACCGACGCCGATGGGCAAGACCAACCCGAGCAAGACGGTGAATTCGAATGGGAGCTATACATTCAGAATTTTATGGATATGGGATTTTCCTCGGCCACAGGCCAACATGAGATACCCTCCTATGAATCCACATTGTCGCGCCAAACGTCCCTCGCCGACCACCTGAATTGGCAGCTAAGTCTTTCTGCGAATGACCAGTCCACGAGGGATATCGGGGACTATCTAATCGGCAATATCGACGAAGAAGGCTACCTAACCACTACTATTGAAGACGTGGCCGAGAGCCTGAATATTGGGATCGACCAAGTTGAAGCCGTTTTAGAGCTCGTTCAGAGCTTCGATCCCATCGGAGTTGGAAGCCGGAACCTCAAAGAATGTCTGCTGATCCAAATCCGGCAGAGAGGGCTGGCCGGAACCATCCTGGAACAACTCGTTGAGAGACATCTTGAAAACCTTCAAGAGCAGTATTTTCCTCGTATCGCTCGTGATTTGGGAGTAAGCATTGAGGAGGTTATTCACACAGTCCGGCTCATACGCGAGCTTGACCCCAAGCCAGGGTCACGATATTCAACTGAGTCCCCCGACTACATCACCCCCGATGTCATTGTACTCAAGCAAGGTGATGATTATCAGGTCTATTTGAATGAGGAAGAGATACCACGGTTGAAGGTCAGCTCCCATTACTACAACATGCTCCAGAGGAAAGATTCCCTCCAGCAGGATGCACGCAAGTTTATTGAGGATAAATTTCGCTCGGCCGTTTGGTTGATGAAATCCATTGAGCAACGTCGCCAAACCCTGTTCAAGGTGGCAAGGAGCATCGTTCGCTATCAGCGTGAATTTCTGGATAAGGGAACCGCGCACATGCGACCGCTCATCCTAAAGGACGTGGCCGAAGATATTGAAATGCACGAGTCGACGGTGAGCCGGGTGACGACAAACAAGTATATGCACACGCCCCAGGGGATTTTCGAACTAAAGCATTTTTTCCACAGCGGGCTCGATTCCCTAATAGGCGACGCAATGAGTTCGGTCAGTGTTAAGGACATCATCAAGAAGCTCGTCGATGGCGAAGACCCCCGTGAACCGTTGACGGACCAGCAAATTGTTGAGCGGCTGTTAGAAAACAATGTTCGTATCGCGCGACGCACCGTCACCAAGTACCGGAAGGAGTTAAAAATTCTTCAGTCAAGCCGTCGGCGCCGGATTTATACGGTATGATTTCTAATCGGGAAGCGTTATTTCTATCATTGGGAGATTCTTTCGGCGGATAATTTTTCTTGTGGAGAGGACTAATGAAACTGGTGGACATACTTATTAAGGAGGCCGTGAAAACCGACCTTCAGGCAAGCGACAAAAAGGGAGTGATAGAGGAATTGTCCGAATTGATGGTCCGGGCTGCCGGGCTGAGCGATTCCCATATAAAAGGGCTCACCGAGGTCCTTTTGGAACGAGAGGCTCTTTGCACCACAGGCATTGGATTCAATATCGCTATCCCACACGCCAAACTGAAAGGAGTCAATGGTCTCATCGCCGCAGTCGCCCGGTCGAAAAATGGTGTAAATTTCGACGCCCTTGACGGCAAACCCGTCAACCTCTTCTTTGTTCTGATCAGTGGGGTAAACACGGAGGGGACGCATCTCAAAGCCCTTGCCAAGATATCTAGCCTCCTTAGAAACACCGAGACGCGTGAGGCTCTGATATCCTGCGATTGCAAGGTGGAGATGTACGAAATTATCTCTCGAGAGGAAAGCAAGTCTGGATGAGAGAATGAGGACCCCATGGAGTTCATCCTTGTTAAGGATTTATTGTCGGACCAAGCGGTGCCTTTGCCGCTCGAGCTCCTGGCCGGTGAGTCAGGACTCGGGAATTCAATTCGAAGCCCGCGAATTCAGAAATACGGCTTAGCTCTTGCCGGCTATACGGAATATCTCCACCCTGACCGGGTCCAGATTCTGGGAAAAACCGAGCTTTCGTATTTGGCCTCCCTGCACGAGGAACGCCAGGAGGAGGTCTTGCGCAAATACTTTTCTTTTCCCATATGTTGCTTCCTCGTAACCCAGGACCAAGACGTTTCACCACGCCTTATAGAGCTGGCAGAAGAGCGCAAGATCCCTCTGCTCAAGTCTTCATGGCCGAGCTCCGTCTGCATCACCCGATTGGAGGATTACTTAGAAGATCGGCTGGCTCCGGAGGTAAGCCTTCATGGAGTCTTGGTGGACGTCTACGGGGTAGGGTGCCTCATTTTGGGCAAAAGCGGCATTGGCAAGAGCGAGTCGGCATTGCACCTAGTCGCTCAAGGACACCGCCTGGTGTCGGACGATGTGGTGGAAATCCGTCTGATGGGTAGGCGTCTATTGGGCAGCGGAGCAGAGCTCCTGCGCCACCACATGGAGATTCGCGGCCTCGGCATTATCAATGTCCTCGACCTCTTCGGGGTCGGAGCTATTCGTTCAACGCAAAGCATTGACCTCGTTATTCAACTCGAAGAGTGGGACTCAGAACATCACCATGATCGGCTAGGGCTCGACGAGGAATCATATGACATTCTAGGCATGCCTGTGCCATCCATCCGGATTCCCGTCCGCCCGGGCCGCAACATCACCACTATCATAGAGGTCGCTGCTCGCAATCAATTGCTTAAAGAGATGGGCCACTTCCCCGCCCAAGAGTTCGACCAAAAGGTCTCGGAGCAACTTCTCAGCGCCGACCGATTTCCCCCGCACGAAGATATGAGGCCCGAATGACATACCTGCGGTTCGTAATCGTAAGCGGGCTTTCCGGATCGGGCAAGACCACGGCTATTAAAGTCTTCGAGGACATGGGGTTTTTCTGTGTGGACAACCTGCCCACAGAACTAATAACGACATTCGCCGACCTGTGCAGCCAGGCCAAAAAAGAGGATATCCGACGTATAGCCTTGGGTATTGACATCCGAACCCGGGGTGTTCTTGAAGACGTGCCCGAGGCGTTACAGCGACTCAAAGAGCAAGGTCATCGCGTAGATATCCTCTTTATAGAAGCGCGTGACGAGATTTTGATTCGCAGGTATAGCGAAACCCGCCGCCGTCATCCTTTAGATACGGGAGAGCTTAGTGTGGTGGAGGCCATACAACGGGAACGACAACAGTTGAAGGAATTACGGAACATGGCGACCAAGATTCTTGATTCCTCAGAATATACGATCCATCAGCTTAGAGATGTCATCCGTTTATGGTTTGTCGAGCCGGAAGGGGAGCGCGGAATGAACGTCGCTGTCATTTCCTTTGGCTTCAAAAACGGCATACCCTTAAATGCAGACTGCCTGTTCGATGTGCGCTACTTGCCGAATCCGCACTTTGAGCCGGAGCTCAAGGAACAGACCGGCAAAGACCATCGGGTTGTAGAGTTCGTGTTACATAATGCCATAAGTGAGGAGGTGCTCCCCCGCCTCAAAGGGTATCTCGACGCCGCCATGCCTCACTACAAAGAGGAAGGCAAAGCATACCTTACCATAGGGGTAGGCTGTACTGGGGGGAGGCACCGATCTGTGGTAATAGCAAGCGAGCTTGGAGATTTCCTAAAATTGCAAGGCTATTCCGTCACAATTCACCATCGTGATATAGACAAAGGCTAGTCGGGAGCTAACAATGATTGGTGTTGTCGTCGTGGCTCACGGAAAGCTGGCCCACGAACTAATGAGTACGGCTGAATTGATCCTCGGACCGCAGGAGAACTTCACGGCGGTCTCACTCCATGCGGATAGGGAGGTCGACGAAGAACGCAAGGCGCTCAAAAAGGCGATCAGTAAAGTTGACCAGGGCAAAGGCGTGCTGCTATTAACAGACCTCTTCGGTGGGACCCCTTCCAATTTATGTTTGTCGTTCCTGGAGGATGATAACATCGAGGTGGTCAGCGGAGTCAATCTCCCCATGCTGATCAAGCTACCCTCTTTCACAGACAAACACGATCTAGGAGAGGTAGCAATGCTTATCATGGAATATGGGAAGCGAAACATCTCTGTTGCTAGTCGACGGCTCTACGAAGAGAAAACGTGAGGCTTCCGCCAGTCTCGGGCTAATCCTTACAACTATGAGGGAGAGGGTCTCTGCTTTGAGCGGCAAATGTTAGGCGAATCCCTTTCTTCTTCCTATTCGGAAAAACTGCTGAGATGAGTGCGACCATAACCTTTGCGCTTGCTATCCATAACCACCAGCCGGTAGGCAACTTCGACTTTGTCATCGAAGGGGCCATCGACAATGCTTACCACCCTTTCTTAGAGGTTCTGGAACGTTTTCCAGACGTTCGGGTCAGCTTGCATTACTGTGGCCTCTTGCTGGATTGGTTCAAGGAAAAGCGCCCGGATATCATTGAGCGCATCCGCTCATTGGTAGAGCGGCGCCAGGTAGAGCTTCTAGGCGGGGGCTACTATGAGCCCATCTTGCCGATCCTCCCCGTGCGAGATCAGGTGGGCCAGATGAACAGTCTTTCCGAGGCATTGGAGGCAACCTTTGGGAGCCGGCCAAGGGGGCTTTGGCTTGCCGAGCGGGTTTGGGAGCCCCAGCTCCCGGGGCCCATCACGGCCGCAGGGATGGAGTATGTCGTAGTGGACGACGGCCATTTCAAAGCCATGGGTTTTAAGGAAGATCAGCTCTTTGGCCACTACCGGACTGAGGACCAAGGGGCGGCCCTCTCGGTCTTCCCAATCCTAAAGCCGCTACGCTATGCCATTCCCTTCGCTCCCGTCTCAGAGGCTCAAAGCCTTCTCACTGGGTGGGCCAGCCTGGAGGGACGCCCCGTGGCCGTGATGGGCGACGACGGGGAGAAGTTTGGAATTTGGCCCGGCACGCATCAAAGGGTCTACGAGGAGGGTTGGCTCGAGGAGTTCTTTGCCATGCTCACCGAGACGCCGGAAATTGAAACGGCGACCCTAAGCGAAATACTCGACAGCCACCCGCCCCTTGGAATGGCATACCTTCCGATGTGTTCATACGAGGAAATGTTGGGGTGGCAGTATCCCTCCGATGTGACCCTCGCCCTGGAGCGGCTTAGAGAGGAGTTGCACGACCGTGCGGACCTCTCACCCCTCGACCCTTTCTTTAGGGGGGGGATGTGGCGGAACTTCCTTGTCAAGTACCGAGAAGCCAACCACCTCCACAAGCGTATGTGGCGCGTGAGCACAAAGCTCGCCTCGGTCAATCCCAAAGGACGTGACCAGGAGCTTTCGGTAGCTGAAGCCACCGAGGCCCTCTACAAGGGGCAGTGTAACGATGGATATTGGCATGGAATATTCGGCGGCCTATACCTCCCCCACCTCCGGACCGGCCTGTATGAGCAGCTCATCAAGGCCGAAACGATTGTCGATACCCTCCTCAAGGGACCGAACGGGTGGATAGATGTTGAGCAAACCGACTTTGACATGGATGGACGAGAAGAGGTGCTCGTGACTACCCCCAAGCTAGGCCTCATCATACATCCTGACGAGGGGGGCATGGTGAGCGCCCTGGACTATCGGCCACTAAATTTCAATTGCATTAATAGTCTTCAAAGACGCAAGGAGGCGTACCATGAGCGCATGCTTCAGGCAGCGGCGGATGCCCCCGAGAGCGAGGAGGCGAAGACTATTCACGACCAATCCCTCACCAAGATATCGGACCTGAATCAAGGGCTCTGGTATGATTGGTATCCACGGGGATGTTTCTGTGAGCACCTTCTCGATGAGGGCGTTGATTGGGAGACCTACAGCAGGGCATCTTTCGAGCCTTTGGTGAACCTCTGCCCGGCACCCTATGAGGTTACTATCGAGGAGGAAAGCGGGCTGGCGAACATCGTCCTAATTAGGGAAGCGCCTTCCAGGGCCAATGGAGCTATATTGAGGGTTGAGAAACGTCTCACGGTTGACTCAAAAAGGGCCGCCGTTCTAGCCGAGTACCGATTGAGCAACGTGGGAGAGGAGACCCTGGGGGGATTATTTGCACTGGAGTGGAACTTTGGTCTCTTGGCGGGCTGGGCTCCGGACCGGTACTATCGGGTTGACGGTAAACAGCCGGAAGAGCCTCATCTGGCAAGCAAGGGGCCTTTGGGTAAGGCAGCCTGTGTCGAGTTGGTGGATGAGTGGAGAGGACTGACAATCGCTGTTAGCATGGAGCCGGAAACCACGTGGTGGCGCTTCCCGGTTGAGACCATATCACAATCGGAGTCAGGATTGGAGCGGATTTATCAGAGCTCAACCCTCGTTGCTTTATGGCCACTAAATCTGGGCGCCACCGAAACACGAGAGCTTCGAGGGGCTATCGATCTTACCTCCCCAAACTCATAAAAACTATTTGACCTCTGGGGGCGTGTTGACACAACCATTCGACTGTGATAATTAGGCACTCTTTGTAGGATTTTTAATGTCGAGGAGACACACTGAAACGGTCACCATTAGCAATCGACTGGGGTTACATGCCCGCGCCGCCAATTCTTTTGTCCGTGTGGCTAATCTTTACAAGGCTGACATCATGGTTGCCAAAGGCTCCCAAAATATTAATGGCAAGAGCATATTGGGCATCCTTACCCTGGCAGCGGGATACAATTCCAAGATCACTATTAAATGCGAAGGAGAAGATGCTGAAGAGGCCGTGGAGGCCCTGGCTCAGCTCGTTCGAGACGGGTTTGAGCTGAGCTAGCCAGTATGCAGATGGAGGTCCGCAGCGAAAGCCAATAGCGTTCCAAGGCGCGGTGGGCCATATCGACATTCCAGTTGGTCAATGCTTATGAGGTTTTAGACCTCCAGCTTGGGAAGGAGAAGGGTTCCATGAGCCCTAGAAATTTCTTTTTCACCTCCGAATCAGTGACAGAGGGTCATCCGGATAAGGTGGCGGACCAGATTTCCGACGCCGTATTGGATGCCATTCTTGAGAAAGACCCTTACGGGCGGGTCGCCTGTGAAACCTTGGTGACAACGGGGTTGGCGTTCATCGCCGGAGAGATAACGACCACGTGTTACGTCGATATTCCAAAGGTCGTAAGGGAAACGATCCGGGATATCGGCTACACCAGGGCCAAGTATGGCTTCGACTACGAAACGTGCGCGGTCATCACGTCGATCGACGAGCAGTCCCCTGACATTGCATTGGGGGTTGATGAGCGTACCGGAGAGCATGAGCAGGGGGCGGGGGATCAAGGGCTCATGTTTGGTTACGCCACCAACGAGACGCCCGAGTTGATGCCCATGCCGATTCTTCTGGCCCACAAGCTTGCCAGGCGGCTGGCCGATGTTCGAAAGCAGGACATTATCCACTACCTGCGGCCAGACGGAAAAAGCCAGGTAACGGTGGAATACGTGAATGGCAGGCCGCTTCGGGTCGATACGATAGTCGTTGCGTGCCAGCACAGCGACGATGTGACCTTAAAAGCGATTCGTGAGGATATCATTGAGGAAGTAATCAAACCCGTAATCCCGCAGGAGCTGCTGGATGATGAGAACGTTACATATCACATCAATCCCACGGGGCGCTTCGTCAGCGGGGGGCCCAAAGCCGACTGCGGGCTCACCGGGCGCAAGATTATCGTTGATACTTATGGCGGGGTAGGAAGCCACGGCGGAGGGGCTTTCTCGGGCAAAGACCCAAGCAAGGTCGACCGGTCGGCCTCGTACATGGTGCGCTATGTAGCGAAAAATATCGTTGCCTCAGGGATTGCCGACAAGTGTGAGGTCCAGCTCTCCTACGCGATCGGTATCTCCGATCCGATAAGCATTCTCATCGACACGTACAAGACGGAAAAGATCGATCCCGAGCGGATCGTTGAGATCGTTCGAGACAATTTCTCCTTCAAACCCAAGGCCATGATTGAGTATCTAGACCTTAGACGACCTATCTACAAAAAGACCGCAGCCTACGGCCACTTTGGACGGGAAGAGCCGGAGTTCACCTGGGAGCGGACCGATATGGCCGATACCCTCAGAAAAGACGCTGGCCTTTAGTATCTAACCCCTTTTACAAAGAGTCACGATTATGGACTACGACGTTTTAGATGTAAGCCTGGCCGACCAAGGCCGACTTCGGGTGGAATGGGCCGAAAAGAGCATGCCGGTTCTCAAGTTGATCCGAAGGCGCTTCAAACGCGAGAAGCCTCTGAAGGGCGTCAGGTTGGCTGCCTGCCTTCACGTGACGACTGAGACGGCCGCCCTCGTCCGAACCCTAAAAGCCGGCGGAGCCGAATGTTTCGTCTGCGCTTCAAACCCCCTATCAACCCAGGACGATGTGGCGGCGACCCTCGTTAAGCACGACGAGGTTCCGGTCTATGCCATCAAAGGCGAAGACAACGATACGTATTACCGCCATCTTAACAACGTGCTCGACTCGAAACCGCATCTCACCATGGACGACGGGGCCGATATCGTATCGACACTCCATACGGATCGCCAGGACGCGCTGGCCCACGTCGTGGGCGGGACCGAGGAGACCACCACGGGCGTCATCCGCCTCCGAAGCATGGCGACCAATGGGGTGCTACGCTACCCGATTGTCGCCGTCAACGACGCCGAAACAAAATACCTCTTTGACAACCGCTACGGGACGGGCCAAAGCACCTTGGACGGGATCGTACGCGCCACCAACAAGCTCATTGCCGGGAGCGTCTTCGTCGTATGCGGATACGGCTGGTGCGGCCGTGGTGTTGCAATGCGTGCCAGGGGCGCAGGCGCAAGGGTGCTGGTGACTGAAGTCAATCCGATGAGGGCCTTAGAGGCGATTATGGATGGATTCGAGGCGCTCCCGATGGGCGAGGCGGCCCCCATTGGGGACATCTTCGTCACGATTACGGGAGATATATCGGTCATTAGACCTACGCACTTCAAGAAGATGAAAGATGGGGCCATCCTTTGCAACTCCGGGCACTTCAATGTGGAGATCGACCTTCCGGGCCTCGAGCGGATGACTGTGAAAAGGCGGACCATCAGACCCTTCCTCGAGGAGTACACATTGAAGAACCAACGTCGTCTCTATGTCTTGGGCGAGGGGAGGCTCATCAATCTCACTGCCGCCGAGGGACATCCCTCCAGCGTCATGGACATGAGCTTCGCGAACCAGGCCTTGGCGGCCGAGTACATTCATCAAAACGCAGGGGAGCTGGAGTCTAAAGTCTATCCGGTGCCGGAGGAGATTGATAAGGCCATCGCATCGCTGAAACTCAAATCCCTGGGCGTCAAAATAGACACTCTCACCAAAAAGCAGGAAGGTTACCTGTCCTCCTGGGACATCGGGACTTAGCCTCCAGCCGGCAACGACAATCTAGAAGGTCATCGCGGAACGAAAGGTGGGGATTCATCTGACCTTTAAGCCTTCACCCCTTGCTTTAGCCCCCGCCCTTTAACCCCCCCTTGACAAAGGGATTCACGCCTTTTAATATAATGTAGCGCCTGCCAAAGTAAACCACATGGCCCACCCGTCCACCGGGACCCTATCTATGAAAAGTCGAATATCACAGGCCCGTTGCCTTGCTCTCTTTCTCGTATTGCTCTTGCCGCTTCTGACCGGTTACAAAAGCTTCGGCCAGCGCTACTCCGCCGCCAAGATGAAATATCTCGCCCTGAAGCGCACCACCGCTGAGCAGAGCCTGGCCTACAAGTGGGATGACATTATCCGGCAATTTAGGACCCTTCTTGATGCGAGTCCGCCTGCCTACATCGCTGAGGTGGCCGCCTTCATCCTCGGGCAGGTCTATTACGATCGGGCCCGCAGCCTGAAAGACCCAAGAAGCCTGACCGATGCGCTCCACTACTTCCATCAAGTTGCGACCCTCTTTCCTAAAGGCCCGCTGGCTGACAACGCCCAGTTCTTAAGCGGCGATATCTATCTCTACGAGTTCAAGGACTATCCTCGGGCCCGTAATGCCTACCGCTATATTGTAGAGTCCTTCCCGAGGGGCGACGTGGCGGATAACGCCCACATCCGCCTGAGAGAGCTTAAAAAGCTAGGTTCTTCTCCTCCGGCCCAAGCCTTTTTTTCCCGAGCCCCTAGAGGGACACAAGTCTCTCCAAGAGCATCCGGCGGCGGGACAATCGTAGAAAGAGTCCGTCATTGGTCGAACCGGGCGTACACGCGTGTAGTTGTCGACTTGACAGGACCCGTGGAGTATACGAAGCGGCGCATAAGCAACCCCGATCGTATTTACGTCGACCTGCGACCCGCTCGGCTTAGCCCTGCGCTAAAGAAGAAGACCCTGAGGGTGAATGACGGGCTATTAAAACAGGTTCGATTCGCCCAGAATAGGCCGGGCGTGGTCCGCGTCGTGGTGGACATCGACAGCCTGCACGATTTCAAAATCTTTTATCGGACCAATCCCGACCGTCTGACTATAGATATTCATGGCAATCGCACTGCCACGAAGGTTCCGCTTAAGGACATTCCCATCTGGGGTGAGGGAGCCCACATAGGCGTACCCCAGCCCATCCGAACGATCGCCATCGATCCTGGACACGGAGGCAAGGACCCAGGGGCTGTTGGTCCGCGGGGCTTGGAAGAAAAGGAGGTCAACCTCGATATCGCGAGGCAGCTCCGTCGGCTATTGCAATCGGCAGGTGTCCGGGTAGTTCTCACCCGCGACCGGGATGTCTTCGTCTCCCTTGAGGAGCGTACGGCCATTGCCAATATCAACAACGCCGACCTCTTCATCTCCATTCACGCCAACGCCAGCCCGCAACGGAGCGTAAAGGGCGTGGAGACGTACTTTCTTAACGCCACTAAAAACGATCATATTTTGAAGGTGGCCGCCAGGGAAAACAACATCCCCGTCTCCAGGATGACGCTGCTTGATAAAATTCTATTCGACCTCGGGGCCACCGATAATGCTAAACGCTCCATCCCCCTGGCGAACGCCATCCAGAAGACCATGGTAGAGTCCATGAAACGTAGCGACAGAAGGGTGAACAACTTAGGGGCGAAGCCGGGTCCGTTTTATGTCTTGGTGGGAGCAAAAATGCCCGCCGTTCTCATTGAGACCGCCTTCCTATCCAATCCGACTGAAGAGGCGAAACTCAGTAAATCGGCTTACCGGCAGCGAATCGCCGGTGCAATCTTCCAGGGCATAGAGCAGTATGCCCGTCGCCAAGGAATGGCCCTCCACGCCCGACGCTGATACCTCCCGCGTCCGTTGTAAATCCTCTAATCCCTATGCTAGCATCGAGCGAGGACGGACCTACGTCACGCTTAGAGGAGCTAAGCGCAATGGACAAGCCCGTCGTGGCAATTGTGGGGCGTCCCAACGTTGGAAAATCGACCCTTTTCAACCGCCTGGTGGGACGTCGAAAAGCCGTTGTCATCGATACCCCCGGAGCCACGCGTGACCGAAACTACGGCGAAGTCACCTGGAACGGAGTATCCTTTTGGGTGGTGGATACGGGCGGCTTTGAACCGTTGGCCACCGAGGGGATTGGCGTCGATGTGCGCGACCAGGCCCACATAGCTCTCGAGGAAGCTGACCTTACAGTCCTCCTGGTGGACGGCCTGGGAGGCTGCACGCCCGATGACAAGGAGCTTGTCGAGGTCCTCCGGCGACAGGCACATTCGTTCTTATTGGCTGTAAATAAGATTGACGGCCAAAAGCAGGAGGAGGGGCTATATGAATTCTACGCCTTGGGTATCGAGCCCCTTTTCCCGGTCAGCGCCGAACACGGCCGGGGAGTGGCCGAGCTCCTCGACGCTTTGGTCGATCAACTCCCGGAGCAACCAACCGAAGAGCCAGCAGAAGAGGGGCTCATAAGCTTTGCCGTTATCGGGCGCCCAAACGTTGGAAAATCCTCTCTCGTGAACAATCTACTGGGGATGGACCGCACCCTGGTGAGCGAGGTGCCCGGAACAACCCGTGATGCCATTGACACCCACTTCACCTTCGAAGACCAACCCTTCGTTGCAATCGATACTGCGGGCATCCGCCGAAAGGCAAGAATCAGTGAGCGGGTGGAGGCCTACAGCGTAATGAGAGCTTTGAGGAGCTTGGGGAGATGCGACGTGGCGTGCCTGCTGATGGATGGAACCCAGGGAGTGATAGAGCAGGACGTCCGAATTGCGGGCTACACTGAAGAGACGGGCAGGGGGCTTGTGCTGGTGGTCAATAAGTGGGACCTGGTGGAGAAGGACACCTCTACCACGGGCCAATGGGTAAAGACTATTCGGGAAAAGATGCCCTTTGTCGCATACGCGCCTGTGCTGTTTATCTCAGCCCTAACCGGCAGCGGGGTCCGTCGGCTGCTGCCGGCGGTAATCGAGGTGGCTTCGCAGCACCGTAGGCGCATACCCACTGCCGCCTTAAATGACTGCATTGAGAAGGCTCTAAGCCGCCACCATCCCCCCCAATATAGGGGCCAGCAGGTCAAGGTCTATTACGCCGCCCAGATACGCGTTAGCCCTCCCACATTCGCTTTAGTGGTCAATCACACCAAGGGAGTGGTCGCTTCGTACCGGCGCTATCTCGTCAACCGGATACGTGATTCATTCGGGTTTGAGGGCACACCCCTGGAGCTGCGGATTCGCGCACGGCGCCGAAGACACCGTAGAAGCGGCGCTCGTCATAGACAACGCTAGCCCGGCTAGTTTCCTTCCATGAATTCAACTCAACCTTTTAAGCTCTTCAGCTGACCCCTCTTGTAAGAAATCATGGCAGAGATTCGTCTTACGGGATAGGGCGTTACGCCTGGCCACCTCGAGATATTACATCAATATCTTGAACCGGTAAAAATTGCGTTTGATGTTGAAGGAGAAGCAGTAAATCACACTGAACAAGCTCAGCTGGGCGATGAAGAAGGGAGCAAAGTTTTGTTTTGATGATTTTATCCTTGACATTAATTACTAAATACCCGAAATTAGTATTGCAATACCATCATACGCACGTCGCCAAAGAGCGGCGTTTAGGTAGAGGGCCCCACGTTTAATTAAGTGGGGCCTTTCTTTTTTCTGTAACTTAGGGGTTATTAATTAATGCATGTAAGGGTAGTCGGGGTCGCCCCTGACCCCGACACCACCCGAGCGTCATGGGACGGCTGACGCATCCACGCAAAGAGGGGGCTTGCTACCACGTAACGAGCACGACCTATAAGAGGCGACTCTTCTTCCTTGACCATGGCTGCGCCCAAGACATTTGGGATGTCATCGACGCTCAACGGTAGAGGGGGCGATTTCACCTGCTGGCGTTTGCCATTATGCCGGACCTACTCCATTTATAATTGGTGTCGGGGTCAGGGGCGACCCCGACTACCCTTATTTTCGTTAGCCCCCTGAGCCTTGACATTGCTCCGGCCAACATGTTACGGTAACCCTTCTTTCCCAAGAGCTTACATCTTCATAAAAGGGTGATCATGCGAAGATAGCCATCAGCTCACCTGCTTCAAATACTATGGGAGGCGCCCATGACGCAATTCGCGGGAGACAAGTTACGAAACGTCGGGCTCGTCGGCCATGGGGGCGTGGGCAAGACCTCTCTAGCTGAAGCGATGCTCTTTGCCATGAAGGTGACCGACCGTCTCGGCCAGGTAGATGCCGGCACTGCCATTATGGATTACGATGAAGATGAAATTGAACGCAAAATGAGCCTTTCCACCTCTTTGGGCCACGGCACCTGGAAGAAGCACAAGATTAACCTCCTCGACACCCCCGGCGCCGCGAGCTTCTTTGCCGAAACCGAAGGCAGCATGCGGGTCATGGATGCCGCGGTGGTGGTCGTGAGCGCCGCGGGAGGCATAGAGGTGCAGACCGAAAAGGCGTGGTCGATAGCCGAGCGTTACGGTATCTCACGCTGTGTATTTGTCAATAAGATGGACCAAGAAGGCTCCGACTTCATCAAGGTGATCGAGCAGTTTCGAAGCACTTTTTCCCAATCGGTAGTCCCCCTATATCTCGCGTTAATGGAAGGTGAGCGCTTCACAGGCCTTGTCGACCTGTTGGCAATGAAGGCTCTGCGATTCAGCAACGGCAAGTCAAGCGTAGAAGAGATCCCCGAGGAGGCGCTGCCTCAGGCCGAGCAATGGAAAGATACGCTCATCGAAGCCATTGCCGAAGTGGACGATGTGTTGCTGGAGCGTTATCTAGAGGGCGAGACCTTGAGCGAAGAGGAGCTGCTCGGTGGTCTACGAAAAGGGGTAGGGGAGGGGGCGATCGTTCCCGCCCTCTGCGGAGTTGCCACAGAGCAGATGGGTGTCTCGGCCCTGCTTGATTGTATCGTTAATTGTCTTGCCTCACCGATCGACAGGGGAGAGGTTACCGGAAATCCTCCGGCCAGCGAAGAGGAAGTCAGTCGAGAGCCGTTACCTGAAGAACCCCTGGTGGCCTTGGTTTTCAAGACTGTAGCCGATCCCTACGCGGGACGCCTGACGCTCTTTCGAGTCTATTCAGGGACGGTGGCTTCAGACGGAACCTACTATAACTCGTCCAAAGACACCCGCGAGCGCTTTGGTCAGCTGTACGCCGTACAAGGCAAGCAGCTTCTCGCCGCGAAGCAGGTCTCAGCAGGGGATTTCGGGGCCGTTGCCAAGCTCAAAACAACCACCACCAACGATACCCTCTCGGACGAGAAGGCCCCTATCATCCTGCCGCCCATCAAATTCCCCGACCCGGCCATCTCCTTCGCCATCGTCCCCAAAGCCAAAGAGGATGAGGAAAAAATCTCCACTGTCCTCTCACGTATGATGGAAGAGGATCTGACGCTGCGGGTTAGCCGCGACCCCCAGACAAAGGAGTTGGTCGTTTCAGGAAGGGGTCAGGTTCATATCGAGGTCACAATGGCGAGGATGAAGAGCAAGTTCGGAGTCGAGGTCGACCTCAGGACCCCGCGAGTCCCTTACCAAGAGACGATCCGCTCAAGCACCAGGGTTCAGGGCCGATACAAGAAGCAGACCGGAGGCCGGGGCCAATATGGAGACACGTGGATCGAAATCGAGCCACTCCCACGGGGGGAAGGCTTCGAGTTTGAGAACAAGATCGTCGGGGGCGCCATCCCAAGGCAATACATTCCTGCGGTAGAGAAGGGTATCACCGAGGCAATGGAGAGGGGCCCCCTGGCAGGCTATCCGATGGTGGACCTAAAGGTAAGGCTTTACGACGGCTCCTACCATGATGTCGATTCCTCAGAGATGGCCTTTAAGATAGCTGGGAGCATGGGCTTCAAGAAAGGGGCCGCTGAGTGCAATCCCGTTCTACTAGAGCCCATAATGACGATGGAAGTTGTCGTCTCGGATGAGTATATGGGGGACATCATCGGCGATCTCAATGCCAGGCGGGGACGAGTCCTCGATGTCGACGCGATGGGCAGCCTGAAAAAAATACGCTCCACCGTCCCGATGGCCGAAGTTCTCACGTATTCTTCGGCACTCGATTCAATGACGGGCGGCCGAGGAGATTTCTCGATGGAATTTTCCGATTACGAGGAGGTGCCCGCACATCTGGCCGAAAAGATCATCGCCGGGGTAGAAAAAGAGGGGGATGAATAGGCTTGTACCCTATATAATATCAGAGTGATACAAGGATAAGAGAGAGAGTGTTTGAAGAGATAGGACTTAACTAACGATTTTACTTGACATAATCTCTAATGTGGTCTACCCTTCCTCCATGTTGGGGCAGGGTGAAAAGTAAACCTGTCCTCTCATGATGCGCTAACTAACCCTATTTAAATAGACGATTAATTCTATTGAGGGCCTTCGGATGTCACCGGAGATCCCAGACAAGCTGTTTTTCAAGATTGGTGAAGTGGCGAGAATTACGGGAGTCAAGCCACACGTCCTTCGATATTGGGAGAGCGAGTTTAAGTTGCTGAAGCCGGTTAAGAGCTCTACGGGCCAGCGGGTCTACCAAAAGAGGGATGTCGAGAAGGTTTTAGTGATTAGGAATCTCCTCTATGAGGAGAAGTTCACGATCGCGGGCGCAAAGCGCCGGCTTTCGCGTGGCATAAAGGAGGAGATGCCTGCGGTTAAAGAGGATAAGAAACAGCTAGCCATGGAATTTGGCGACCGAGATAAAATTCTTTCCTTCCTCCGCGAGCTTAAGAAGGAGCTCCACGCGATAGCAGAAATATTGAAAGACTCTTGAACGCTATCGGAACGAATTCCGTTTCTACCTCACCCCATGATTTCCTCTCCGATTTTCCGCGATTTTCCGCGAAATCCCCATTTTTATATTATTATCCATTTTCAACCCTCAAATGGTGGAGCGAGGCAACGTCGTTGACGGGAACAACGGCTCTATGTTAGTTTGTTTTCAGACTGATAAGAGCTCGGTGTGTATTGTCTGAGCTACCGCGCAGCACTTTTTCAGCTAAGATTTGCTAATGAGCCTTTGAATACATGGGCGGGACGTGGCGCAGCCTGGTAGCGCACCTGAATGGGGTTCAGGGGGTCGCCGGTTCGAATCCGGCCGTCCCGACCAATCTCACCCACTGCAATTACAGGGTTTTGGATGCAGTGCGACCCGGTGCAGACTGATGCTGATAGGGTCGAGGAGTCAACGCCACCGATGAGCGCCGGGCCTCTCAGTTGGAGACCTGCCTCAGGCAGGTTTTTTCTTTTCTAGGATTAGAGCGTGAAATCTCCTCGAATTCTCGTCTCCAACGATGACGGCGTCTTCTCTGAAGGGATCCGCGTCTTAGCCGAAACCCTGGGCTCGTTGGGCGAGGTATGGGTTGTGGCGCCCGACCGGGAGCGCTCCGGCTCCGCTCACTCCTTAACCCTCCACCACCCTCTCAGGGTGGCGGAGATGCAGGAGCGGTGGTATTCCGTAGACGGCACGCCCACAGACTGCGTCTACCTCGCTATAAACGGGATATTTAAGGGGGAGAGGCCCTCCCTCCTTGTAAGCGGAATCAACGCGGGCGCCAACTTGGGCGAAGATATTACCTACTCTGGAACCGTATGCGCGGCGATGGAAGGGGCTATTTTGGGAACGCCGTCCATGGCGGTGAGTATGGTGGCGGCAAGCCCTTACGAATTTGGAACTGCCGCCCGGGTCAGCCTAATGCTGGCCGAGCTCCTTCTTGAGAGGGGATTGCCGAAGGACACATTTCTCAATATCAACGTCCCCTCCGTTGCGTGGGAAGAGCTTAAGGGCATGAAGATCACCCATCAGGGCAAGCGCATGTACGCCAATACGGTGGAAGAAAAGGTTGACCCAAGAGGGCGGGCCTATTACTGGATTGGTGGAAAAGAGCGGGGCTGGATCGAGGAGGAAGGCTCCGACCTTCACGCCATAGCGAACAATCAGGTATCAATCACCCCTCTCCATTTTGACCTCACCGCCTACGATGCCCAACCTAATATCTCTACATGGAATCTCGATCTCTGAAAAAAGGCAAAGAAAACGATGGCGCTGACCGCCGGAGCGAGCATCCTCCTGCCAGGAACGTAGGTGGTGACTAGCCTTGAAATCGTTCGCCACGGCCCGCAATCAGGGTAACGGTCGAGAGGCATCCATGAAATTTGCAGTCGCAAGGGAAAAGATGGTTCGGGAACAGTTGATAGCCAGGGGGATCAAAGATGAGAGGGTGATCGACGCTATGAGAAATATCCCGCGCCATCGCTTTGTCGACAGCGCTCTCGGTGACAGGGCTTATGGTGACTACCCCCTGCCGATTGGGAGCGGCCAGACTATCAGCCAGCCTTATATCGTCGCCCTCATGACGGAAGCTTTGGAGCTCAAGCCCGAAGACACGGTCTTAGAAATAGGAACCGGCAGCGGCTACCAGGCGGCTGTCCTCGCCGAGATCGCCGAGAAAGTCTACACGATCGAGCGAATCAAAGAGTTGGAAGCCAAAGCCAGGCGGATCTTGGACGAGCTGGGCTACCACAATGTGGCCACCCTGGTTTTCGACGGCACCTACGGGTGGAAAGATAAGGCCCCGTTCGACTCCCTCATCGTGACGGCGGCCGCCCCCGATATTCCCGATAGCTTGGTGGACCAACTGAAGGTCAACGGCAAAATGGTTCTCCCTGTCGGCTCTCCGGCGAGCCAGACGCTCATAAAGCTCCTCAAAACTCCCAAGGGCACGCGCACCCATAACCTAACCGGGTGTGTTTTCGTCAAGCTCATCGGCGCTTACGGGTTCGAGAGCTGACCCCTATCCCCCAAACTTTGGCGCCTGTCCCTTTAGCCTTCCTTGACAAGACCAGGCGAAGTCTCTTAGAATTCATCCTAGGGTTGTGCACAAGTTCGCGCTTTCCATAAAGAAGGGGCGGAAGTGTGCACTTCCCAAATCATTTAAATAGCACCATTTTCGGTCGGGACGTAGCGCAGCCTGGTAGCGCGCCTGCTTCGGGAGCAGGAGGTCGCTGGTTCAAATCCAGTCGTCCCGACCATTTCCTGTTCCCCTGGAGGATTCATGGCCAATAACATCCAGCGGCTCACTCGGATTGGAGTTATCGGGGCGGGGGCGTGTCCCGCCGACGTCGCCGACCAAGCAAAGGCCGTAGGGCGCCTCATCGCCCGACGGGGGTGGGTCTTGCTCTGTGGAGGGCTGGGCGGGGTCATGGAGGCTGCATGCCACGGTGCGGTGGAAGAGGGCGGGCTCACGGTGGGCATCCTTCCCGGGCGAGAAGCGGCCACAGCCAACCCCTACGTTCGCCTCTCGATCCCCACGGGTCTCGATTACGCCCGAAACGTGGTGCTCGTCCGGGCCAGTCAAGCCCTTATCGCCATCTCAGGGGAGTACGGCACCCTGAGCGAAATCGCTATTGGGCTCAAGCTCGCCAGGCCTATCGCTGCTCTCGGCTCATGGCCCGTCATCGAGGGCCTAGGGCAGGCCTCATCTCCCGAGGAAGCGGTCGAGTACGTAGCCCAGCGCCTGAATGAGAAATCGGGAAGCGAGTAGATATGAGGTCTAATCAAGCTCCCCAGCTCCTGGTTACAATAGTTGCGTGCCTTACGCTCACAAGTTGCGCTTTGCCGGCTCCTCGATGGATTTCAAGGTACAGGCAGCCAGCCCCTTATGAGCGGGTCCACGTCGTCCTAAAGGGAGAAACCCTCTATACAATTGCAAAGAGATACGGGCTCTCGGCAGCGGCTATCGAGCGCCACAACGGCCTCCAAGACCCGAACCATATCAAGGTAGGCCTGCGCCTTCGTATCCCTCGACGGAATGCTTTGGCCCGGCTGCATCGGGCTCCAAGGGCTCGAAACGGGGTAAGGCCGACCCGCACGACGCGCCCTTCGGAGCCGCTCCTTTGGCCGGTCCGGGGCCCCGTAACCAATCGCTTCTCCGAGGATGCCACCAATCCCCACAAGGGGATTGATATCGCTGCGCCCTCTGGCACCCCAGTCCGTGCCGCCGACAGCGGGACTGTCCTTTTCAGCGGGGTTGGGCCGGAAGGATACGGCAAAATGGTGATTATTAAGCACAGGAGCCGCTTCGTTACGGTTTATGCCCGCAATCAGGCCAACCTGGTGAGGGTAGGGGACCAGGTGCTCCGTGGACATCATATTGCTTACGTAGGTAACAACGGAAATGCGGCGGACTCATATCTCCACTTCGAAGTCCGCATTGAAAACAAATCCCTCGATCCGATGACGGCCCTGCCGCGCTAAATGGCGGTGGAGCCCCCGAAGGCATTTGTGTATAATGGTTTCGGTCGATAAGCCGATGGAGCTCCTCAATGGTTGAAGGTCTCAAGGCTAAGGTGCGCGACATACCGAACTTCCCTAAAGACGGGATTCTCTTCAAAGATATTACGACCCTTCTGAGCGACTCGGAGGCTTACAGGAAGGCTATTGATAGCCTGGCTCAGAACTATGCCGGGAAAGAGATTGACTTGGTCGTTGGGGTCGAGGCCAGGGGGTTCATCATAAGCGCTGCGCTTAGCTATAAGCTCGGCGCCGGGCTCGTTTTGATTCGAAAGCCCGGAAAGCTTCCCTATCATACCAATCGGGCCGAGTATACGCTTGAGTACGGCACCGACGAGCTCGAGATGCACAAAGACGCGATTAAGCCGGGCCAGAAAGTTCTCATCGCCGATGATCTGCTTGCGACCGGAGGCACTATTACGGCCGCTGCCGATCTTGTAAAGATGCTCCAGGGTGATATCGTCGGGATGTGCTTCTTGCTTGAACTTACGTTCCTAAATGGGCGCGAGCGCCTGAAGGGCTACGACGTCTTCAGCCTAATCCAATACTAATCACCCAATCGGGCTTGCGATTGCGTTCCGCCCGCCCCTATAGAACAAAACGAGGATTTATGGGCAAGCTTGATGAGCGCAAAAGAAAGAAGGAAACTCTCCGAAAGGCCTATCGAAACCTCGTCTTCGGTTTCTCCTTTATAGGTGGGGCTACGACGGTTCTGCTTACACGGAAGGTTCAAGGCTTAGAGGACTTTGATTACGCATTCGGAATTGTGGTGGGCGCCATCATTTACGTCTTCCTGAAAAAGTTCGCGGCCCAAAAAGGGGGATATTAAGGGTAGCCCTGCCCGCCACCGAGCCTCTCACTCCTCGAATCATCCCTTAATTGACGACATCGCTGCACGGTGCCGCTTCGGCCCGCCCAGAGTAGTAGGAACAGGGTTAATCTCTCTTCCCGCCTCCGTGGCCCACGGGAGCGCTCAGCTTGACTCCTCGATACGATGGCCGTAAGATTAAGTGCTTGGCACCCCTCACGTCTTAAGGGGCCAGCGACGCATATCTATATGACATGTGCCCCCGTAGCTCAGTGGGATAGAGCAACGGATTCCTAATCCGTAGGTCGGAGGTTCGAATCCTCTCGGGGGTACCAGATATTTTTCGGCAGGCTCCAGAGAGAGTCTTCCCGACATACAGGAGGCGCGAGAATGGATAAGGCGCTTGCTCCTGCCTGGGAGCGCTTCACCGCCGTTCTACAGGAGCACGCCCGAACAATATCCATAGTCGCCGTGACTCTTATAATCATCGCGGGCGGCGTTCTCTTGAATCGTAACCGCAGGGAATCTAGACGAATTCAGGCCGCAGAGACCCTCCGTGAGGCCGTAAACGACTTCTACTCAGCCCGCAAGGCCGATGAACCCGATTTCAGGAACGCGGTCGGCTTATTGTCGGACGTAATGGAGACACATCCAGGCAGCCCGGCGGCCGCTCAAGCAGCTTTGTACCTGGGCCATATCTACTATGCAGAAGGCGACTACGCTAAATCCCTTGGGAAGTATCGAAAAGCGTCGACTGGCCTAAGCTCCGACAGCCCCTTTTTGGAGATCGCGCTGCTCGACGTAGCTTACACCCTCGAAGCTCAAAAGAATTACGCTCGGGCGAGGGCCGCCTATACACGGGTTATTGATTTGAATGGAGGCGTGTTGAAAGACCGGGCCATCGTCGGCATCGCCCGCTGTTTCGAGCAGGAAGGCAAATTGAAAAGCGCTATACAAACGTATCGGTCCGTGCTAAAGCGATTTCCCAATTCCCCTTGGGCAGGGGAGCTCAGCCAGAGGCTGGATTTGCTGCAGGGCGACATAAAAAGAGCCAAGACCAATTAGTTCAAACATTTATTGCTGATACCTTGCTAATATACTAGAAAGATAAGCACCGGGATAATCTTTCCTTTAGAAATTCCGGGCCCAACAACATCTTGGGCCACCTACTTGTAAAACCACCAGAATATGGAAGGTTGAGCCAAGGTGTTCTTCCGATAAGGTATATTATGTTAACTCTATATTATATATTGTGTGGGAATGTTCTAATCAACTCGTTTCGATTCAATGGTTACCGCTATAGAGGAAAGCGAGTAAGAGTCTTATTGAAGATTTCCTAGCCGGGAGGCCATTTCATTGGCCGCCCACCCAAGACATGGTAGTGGATGTGATAGACGGACTGCCCGGCATCTGGGCCGGCGTTAAGTACAACCCGGAACCCGGTTTGATCGATCCCCTTTTCTTTGGCCAGGAGCTTTGCTGCGGCCAAACAACGACCCATAAGCTCTAAATCATCCTCTTCAATATCCATAGTCGTGGCTATGTGTTTTCGAGGCAAGACGAGAAGATGGACGGGGGCCTGAGGATTTATGTCTTCAATGACAACGACATCATCGTCGGAATATATGGTCGTCGAGTCTATCTCTCCCTCGATAATCTTACAGAATAGACAATCAGTCATGGATGAGGTCCTCCTCTCGGGCAAGAGAGAATGGCCATTAAGGGGGCGAGAGGGCGACTCTCAGATAGAACTTACCTATTCCTCGATGCGCTGACGAATAAGGGGCGGGCAATAGAGCCCTTCTAAGTTGAACCCCTTTAAACACCTACAGAGCACCGAGGCTCGCTCCCCGACAGAGAGCTGCTTGTCAACTATGATATGTAACTCATCTCCCACACGACAGAGGCCGCTTGAAGTGCGCCAATCCGCCCCGGCAAACTCCGCGTAGGAGACCTTAAGGTTCAAAGCTGAGGCGATCGATTCGAGGTGATGCAAAATGTCTTTGTCGTTCATACATTTTCTCTGTGAGGTGTCGTTCGACCTACAATTATCCGGTTGCGTCCGGCTCGTTTGGCGGCGTATAGGGCCACGTCAGCAACAAGGATAAAATCCTCCGCTTCCTTCACCGGCACTCCAGGATAGGACGCGATTCCGATACTGATGGTCCTCTGAATAGAAACGTCACCATGGGGCAAGACGAAATTCCCCACGAGCTCGAGAAGTCTCTCGCCGAGCTTATGCCCAGCCGAGGAGGTAGTTTGGGGGAGGAGGAGCACAAACTCTTCACCGCCGTATCGGGCTACCAGGTCTACAGAGCGAACTTTAGAGCTAATAAGTTCAGATATTCCTTGAAGGTACCGGTCCCCCACGCGGTGGCCAAACTCGTCGTTGACCCATTTGAATTCATCGATATCGATGAATAGGAGTGAGAGGGCGTTGCCGTACCGGAGGGACTTGTGGAACTCCTCCTCCAGGCGCTGCTCAAAGACCGCCCTATTGGCCAGGCCCGTTAGGGGGTCGGTGTCCGCCCGAAGCTTGAGCTCCATCACCAAACGTCCCTTCTCAAGCCCCCGCCGCACAGTTGCCAGCAGTTCCTCCTTTTGGCATGGAATGACGAGGTGATCGTAGGCGCCCTTGGAAAGGCCCTCCATAGCCAGGTCCACAGATGAGACGTCTGTCAGCAAAACAACCGTGGTTGAGGGCGAGTGGGCCAATGTGAATTCAAGAAGGGACAGACCATCAAGGTCTTTCATTAAGATGGAAGCAAGGAGGAGGTGAAAGGGCTCTTCCTCCTGCAGTAGCTCCAGCGCTTTCTCTCCTGTATCTGTCGTAGTAAATGTATAGCCCTCTTGCTCCAAACATTTTTCGATGTCCGTACGCACGGCAGGATTTGCTTCAACAAAAAGGATGGTCGCTGGCTCGATGGAAGGCACCAGGAAGGCCTCTCTTTGTAGAAAAACTACTATACTCTACGATAATTTCGACATCCACGCCATCGCCGGGGGGCCCCTCCCCTACTCCAGGGGCCAGAGCGACTCGAGGGTCTCTTGGGAGACAGGGCCTATTGCGGCGAGACAGTACTTGGACGGAACGAAGATTTCCTCGGCCAGGGCCTGAATTTCCTCCAGGGAAACGGCATCGATAAAGCCCATTGATTCCTCGATCGTCCAGTGGCGGCCAAATGTAATGACTTGTTTAGCCAGGCGGCTCATTCTATTAGTAGAGTCCTCTAGGGCAAGTGTCATTTGACTTTTAAGCTGGTCCTTTGTCCTGGTGAGCTCTTCGGCTTCCACCCCATCTTCAGCGATAGAGCGGAGCTCCTTGGCGATTAAGGCGAGAACCTTTGTCAGCTCATTTGGGCTGACACCGGCATATATGCCCATTGCTCCGGCGTCGGAGTAAGTATCGATGAAGGAGTAGACGGCGTAAGCGAGGCCCTCCTCTTCTCGGATACTTTGAAACATGCGACTGGCGACCCCGCCCCCAACAATTGTGTTGAGAATAGACGCTACGTACCTTCGTGGGCTTGTGTCACTCACCGATGGAAAGCCTAGACAGAGGTGAATTTGTTCGGAGTCTTTTTGCTTAACCATTAGCCGAGGGCCCGAATGAACCGGTGGGGTGGTCGCGGAGGAATGATTCCGGCCTGCTATTGAGAAGGCTCCGGAAACATACTCGGCCACCTCCTCAGGCCGACACGAGCCGGAGACGGCGATGAGAAGGTTTTCGGTAAAGACGTGGGATGCGCGCCAGTCCAACAGCTCATCGCGCTGCAGGCGCCCAACCGTGGCGGGGGTGCCAAAGACTGGCCGTCCCAGCGGATGGCCGTCGAAAATCGTTGAATAAAAGAGGTCGAAGAGATCGTCGGTCGGGGTATCTTCAGAGAGCTTGATCTCTTCGAGGATGACACGACGCTCCCGCTCAATATCTTCCGGGGCCAAGAGGGGCTCGGTTAAGATGTCGCTGAGAAGGTCGAGGGCCTCGGGTAGGCGCTCGTCGAGGACCTTGGCATAGTAGCAACCCAGCTCCCGGCCCGTGAAAGCGTCGAGCTGTCCACCAAGGGCATCTATGGCGCGGGCAATGGCCTTAGCCGAGCGACGGGGGGTTCCTTTGAAAACGAGGTGCTCGAGAAAGTGTGAAACACCAAGGAGGTGGTCCGGTTCATGACGGCTTCCCGTCGTCAGCCAAACCCCTATTCCCACAGATCGGACATGATCCAAAGGCTCGACCACAAGCCTAAGGCCGCCGGGCAACTGGGTTTCAAAAACGGGCATTGATGTGGTCGAGCTCACTCACCTCCGTCGGAGGCTTGTTCGGCGAGAGCTTCCTTGCGAGAGAGTCGGATTTTCCCTTGTGGGTCTATTTCCAATACTTTTACGACGACCTCGTCGCCCTCCTTCAGAACGTCCGATACGCTCTTGATGTGTTCATCAGCGATGTGAGAGATGTGAACAAGGCCGTCCCTACCCGGAAGAATCTCCACGAAGGCGCCGAAGTCCATGATTTTCTTTACCGTGCCGACGTAAAGTTTTCCGATCTCCGCCTCCTGCGTGAGCTCGCGAATGATCTCCATGGCCTGCTTCGCCGCCTCTTCATCAGCCGAAGCGATGTTTATGGTCCCGTCATCCTCTACATCAATCGAGGCTCCAGTACGTTCGACTATGCTCCTTATGACCTTCCCCCCAGGGCCGATGACATCTCGAATCCGCTCCGGTCTAATCTTAATTGTTATTATCCGGGGAGCGTAGGGCGAAAGCTCCGGCCTGGAGGCGGGCAAAACCTCGTTCATCTTCTCCAAGACATGGAGACGTCCATTGCGGGCCTGATCCAGGGCTTGGCTCAAAATGTTCCGATCGACCCCTTTGCACTTGATATCCATCTGGATTGCGGTGATGCCCTGCTCCGTCCCGGCCACCTTAAAATCCATGTCCCCGAGCTGATCCTCCAGCCCTGTGATGTCAGAGAGGATGAAGTACCGGTCGTTGTCCTTGATAAGCCCCATAGCGATGCCCGCGCACGGACTTTTAAGGGGCACCCCCGAGTCCATGAGGGAGAGGCTAGCCCCACAGACAGTGGCCATGGAGGAGGAGCCGTTACTCTCCAGGATGTCCGAGACCACCCGGATCGTGTACGGAAATTCATCGCTGGAGGGAAGCAAGGGAAAAATCGCTCGTTCAGCGAGGACGCCGTGGCCAATTTCACGTCTGCCCGGCCCCCGTAGAAAGGAAGCTTCTCCCACACAGAATGGGGGAAAATTGTAGTGGAGCATGAAGCTTTTGGTAGATTTTCCGTCGAGGTCATCGATCCGCTGCTCGTCAATCGAGGTACCCAAGGTGCTTACTACGAGGGCCTGGGTTTCGCCCCTGGAAAAGAGAGAACTACCATGGGTGCGAGGCAGCCATCCAACCTTAACACTGATAGAGCGAATGGTGTCCAAAGAGCGACCGTCCACTCTGCGGCCCTCCTCGATGATGAGCCGCCTGGCCTCTAGCTTTTCGATGTTTTTAAAGGCAGACGCGATCTCGCGGTCCCTATTCTTTTCAGCCTCCTCGCCTACAAAGTGATTGATTGTTTCCTCGAGGAGACCCTGAAGGGCCGCACTACGCTCTTGTTTCCCTGTGTGTAAAAGGGCCTCGGCCATCCTGCCCTTCAGGAACGCTTCCACATCCTCGAGGTCTTCCGGCTCCGAAGATACCACTATAGGATCGCGCTTCGGCACACCTACTAGCTCTTGGAGCTCAAGCTGCATGGCAACGATCTCTCGTATTACGGAATGGGCGAGATCGAGTCCATCTACGACGGCCTCCTCGGAAACTTCTTTGCCCCCGCCCTCTACCATAACGATGGAATCTTCCGTGCCCGCAACGATGAGGTTGAAATCGCTCAAGGCCTGCTCTTCGTGGGTAGGGTTCACAAGGAGATTTCCGTTTATGCGTCCAATGCGCACGGCGCCTAGGGGGCCATGAAAAGGAATGTCGCTAATGGTTAGAGCCGCGGACCCTCCGATGATGGAAAGTATGTCCGGCTCGTTTTCTTGGTCAACGCTTAAAACAAAGCTTATAATCTGGGTCTCGTGCCGGTAGCCGTCTGGGAATAGGGGCCGGACCGGCCGGTCAATAAGCCGACACGTTATCGTCTCTTTCTCCGTCGGCCGCCCTTCCCTTTTGAAAAACCCACCGGGGATTCTCCCCCCCGCGTACATCTTTTCTCGATAATCCACCGTAAGGGGAACAAATGGAACGTCTCGGATACTTTCCTCAGCCACGGCGGTGGCCAGAATAACGGTCTCACCGTAACTCACCAGGACGGCCCCGCCCGAAAGCTTTGCAAGTTCTCCCGTCTCGATACTCAACGTCCTTCCGGCAATGGTTTTCTCTACCTTCTTACGCATAATGTGGTAATTCCTCCGGTACGTCTCATGTCAACAAGAAATAGGTTAGAGCGGCGGAAGGGGTTTTCTGAGAAATTACGGCGGGTTTCTCCCGAATGAATGTGAGCGATGAGCGTTACCTGCGAATTCCCAGCTCCCCGATTATCTCCCTATACTTCTCGACGTCCTTCGCTTTCAGATAATCGAGCAAGCGGCGCCGCTTTCCCACCAGCTTCAATAGGCCGCGTCGAGAATGGTGATCCTTCTTATGCGTCTTAAAATGTTCCGTAAGATAGACGATCCGTTCACTGAGCAGAGCAATCTGCACCTCCGGCGAGCCCGTATCGCTCTCGTGGCGTTGAAACTTATCGATTACGGTTCTCCTGTCGCCCTCACTCTGCTGCATGATTCCTCTTTTCTTAAAGGACTTCCGATGGCCCTCAGAACGACTTTCTGTCTCCTTCCCTTAAAGTTCTCTCCTCCATCAATCAATCCTATGCTACCACACAGTGGGGCAAGCTTCAAAGGTCAATTTCGCACGTCTATGACCCGTCGAGGTGCCCAACGAAAACTTCGGGAACCCTTTTGTGCTTCAACAATTGCTATCAGTCGTCCACTATCATCAAGGGCCCTGTAAGTTGCCCCTAAACGGATGGTCTCCGGCGAACGGGCGACGAAATCCTCCTCCACGGGACTGCCATGGGCGACGAGAGAGGCACCTTGATTGGTGAGGCTTACGGGCTCCATGAAGCGTGCTAAGGCCTCGTCGAGCCTAATAAGCCTCTCGTTGGCAGCCCGGCCACCTAGCTCTTCCAGGGCCTCGAGGGGCATCGCCTCCTCTAGAGTAAACGGCCCCACCATCGTCCTGGTTAGATGAAGGCAGTGAGCTCCGCATCCAAGACGTCTTCCCAAATCGAACGCTAACGAACGAACGTAGGTCCCCTTAGAACATTCTAGGAACAGGGTGAGCTGCTCCCCCTCAAAGGACTCTATTATGAGCTTCCTGATGGTCACCTCCCTTGTGGGGGCAGAGACCTTTTCTCCCCTCCTGGCCTTGGCGTAGAGACGCTCCCCGCCAACTTTGACGGCGGAGTACGCGGGCGGTTGTTGGGTTATCGTGCCCCGAAAGGGATCAATAGCAGCCTCAACCAACTCGCGAGAAAGGCCTATGGGCGAATTGCTAACCTCCACGACGACCCCATCGCTGTCACCCGTGTCTGTGACCTCGCCGAGCTTAATGACGGCCCTATAGGCTTTGTCCATTCCCTCAAAGTATTTGGCAACTCGAGTGGCCCGCCCAACGCAGACGACCATAACGCCCGTGGCGAAGGGATCGAGAGTGCCCGTGTGGCCCACCTTTCTTAGCCCAAAGAGCTTCCGAACACGATCTACTACATCGTGGGAACTAATCCCAGCAGGCTTATCAATAAGGAGGACACCCTCTAGGTGGCCCGCTGACTCGGCCATCGTTTTGTTATGAACCTCCATCTTTGATCTCTTCCGGCTCCGAGTCTGAATCTCCCTCATCCAGCTCCAAATCCCTTATGAGCGAGGTGATGTGAACTCCGTGGGCGATGGATTCGTCGAGCACGAAAGAGAGTGTCGGAACGGTTTTCAACGAAAGTTTTCGGAAGAGATTATGACGGATGTAACCTGCGGCGCTGCTCAGGCCCTTAATGGCTTCGGCCTGGATGGTCTCCTCGCCGAAGACGCTCACGTACACCCGGGCATTTTTCAGGTCTCTGGTCGTCTCGACGCGGGTAACCGAAACGAAACCAATGCGAGGGTCCTTGATGTCACGCTGCAGAAGCCGAGCAATCTCTTCCAGCAAGAGCTCGTTGACTCGGTCCATACGATCTAGAGAAGTCATGTTGAATGTGTTGGTATCGGCGCAGTCAGACCAGCTCGATCTCAAAGTCGAAGAGCTCGGCCAGATGCAAACCATCTATGAAGTTCACAACAGCGGTGAGGTTGCTGTGGGCGTGGCCTTTGTCGTTGCTGACAACGGCCACCCCCAACTCAATGCGTTGCCAGAGGTCCTGATGGTCCACTTCCGCTATAGAGACGTTGAAACGATTCTTCACGCGGTCGATAATAGTCTTGACCACCCGGCGCTTTCCCTTAAGGGAGCGGTTGTCGCTCAGGTGAAGACTGATGGTGCAGATGCCTACGAACATAGGTGGAATTCGACGCGTTGGCTAGCCCTCTAGCTTGCGGGCAACTTCTTCGACGGTGTAGGGCTCAATGATATCACCAACCTTGACATCCTGAAAATTCTCCAGCCCCACACCGCATTCATAGCCCTGAGCAACCTCGCGCACGTCATCCTTGAAGCGCCTGAGACTGGCTAACTTCCCTTCATAGACAACGACGTCTTCACGAAGGAGGCGGACGTTGACATTGCGCCGTAGCACTCCTTCGGCCAGAAAGCAACCGGCCACGCGCCCAACCTTGGGTATGGTGAATATCTCCCGAACCTCGACCCGCCCTACGACCGTTTCTCGATAGGTTGGGTCCAATAGGCCCTCCATGGCGGTTCGCACATCGTTGATCACGTCATAGATGACAGCGTAGAGGCGTATATCAACGCCCTCTTTCTCGGCGACCTTTGCAGCCTGTGGCGAGGGTCGGACATTGAAGCCTATGATGATGGCGCGGCTGGCGGCGGCAAGCATGACATCGGTTTCGGTTATTCCTCCCACGCTGGAGCTCATGACTTTGAGCCGCACCTCATCGGTGGAAAGCTTCTCCAAAGATCCCTGGAGGGCTTGGGCCGAACCATGAACATCGGAGCGAAGAATAATCTTCTGCTCCTTGACCTCACCACTCTGGATATGCTCGAAGAGGTCTTCTAAGGTAACACGAGTGGGGCTTGTACGCTCCTCTTCCCGTTGTTTATCCTGGCGCAAAGCAGCGATCTGGCGCGCCTTGCGCTCGTCTGCGACCACGACGAAGGAATCGCCTGCTTGGGGCACTCCGCTGAGCCCCAAAACCTCCACGGGATGAGCCGGCCTCGCCTCGCTGAGTTTTTGGCCAAGATCGTTGAACATGGCTCGGACACGCCCGGCGTACAGCCCAGCTACGAAGGCGTCCCCTTCCCGGAGAATTCCCTGCTGGATGAGGACCGTAGCAACGGGGCCTCGTGTGCGGTCTAGTTTGGCTTCAATAACGACGCCCTTTGCAGATCTGTTGGGGTTGGCCTTCAGCTCTAGAATCTCACCCTGGAGGAGAATCATCTCAAGCAGGCCATCAAGGTTGATCCGCTCCTTGGCGCTTACCTCGACGAAGATTGTATCGCCACCCCAATCGTCAGGGACAACGTCGATCTCAACGAGCTGACGCTTAACCTTATCGGGCTCAGCGTTGGCCTTGTCGATTTTGTTGATGGCAACCACCATGGGAACTCCGGCATCCCGGGCGTGGGTAATCGCTTCGCGCGTCTGCGGCATGACCCCGTCGTCGGCAGCCACCACGAGAACAACGATATCGGTGACCTGGGCTCCTCGGGCGCGCATGGCTGTGAATGCCTCGTGGCCAGGGGTATCGAGAAAAGTGATGCTACCCTTGTCGGATAGTAAAACCTGGTAGGCCCCGATATGTTGAGTGATCCCGCCTGCCTCGGACTCCGCCACCAGGGTCTTTCGAATCGAGTCCAGAAGAAGGGTCTTTCCATGGTCGACGTGGCCCATCATAGTAACGACCGGAGGGCGTTCCTCTAAGTTCTCCTCGAGCTCCTTTTCCGGCAAGGCAAACTCCGCGAGCTCGGCAGTTCTGAGCTCGGGTTCGTGACCAAATTTCCTGATGACGGACTTGGCCGCTTCCAAGTCGACAACTTGATTGATGGAGATCATGAACCCCATATCCATCAGTTTTGTAATGACATCGCTCGTCTCCACCTCAAGGGCTTCGGAGAGCTCCTTGACGGTCATCGCCTCACTTAAGGTAACTTCTTTGACCTCGGGTCGCCCATCCTCAGGCTCTATCGCGACTTCTTCTACTTCCTCTGGCGGTTTTTCCTCCGGAGGTGGAGGGGGAGGCTTCTCAACCACTTCCAGGGGTGGCGGCTCTGGAGCAGGAGGCTCCTCCTCAACAACGGGCGGCGCAGGCTTTGGCTTCTTTGGTGGCGCTTTCTTGACCTTAGCCTTGGGCTTAGGCTTTACGGCAGCTTTTGCGGCCTTCTTGGCTTTCGGCGGCGCCTTTTTTGCTGGCTTCGGCGGTGGAGCGGCAAACTGTTTTCGGAGCGCATCGGCCTGAGCCTCATCGATAGTGCTCATGTGGTTCTTGACGGTCGCCCCTAGCTCTTTCAAGGCTTCAACGAGGACTTTGCTGGGCTCGCCTATTTCTTTGGCTAGCTCATAGATTCTCATCTTAGCCATGCATTTTCACCCCTTTGCTCTTTCCCTCAAGACCTTGGATCATGCCGGCCACCCGGCTCACGGGTTGAGCCAGGTTTGGGTTCGTGATTCCGGCCGCGTTTCGTAGCCCCTTGCCGAGGAGGGCCCCAAGCTCGTCCTTCGTGAAGTGCACCACCCACGGACGACCGGAAGACTCGTATATTTTCATCCACCTAGCACGTTGCTCGGGGGCGATATCCGTAGTTAGCAGCAGCAGATGGACCTCGCCGCGTTGTAGGCCCTTCTCCAGAGCCATGCTTCCAGATAAGACCTGGCGCGCCCGCTGCCCTATGCCAAATAGCCCGGAGAGCTTCTCTTCCAGCCGTTGAAGGAGCGAGTCGACAAGGGCGTCGGGTCGCACAGTGGATACACCACGTCGGAATGCCCGGCCCAAAGCATCTTTGCGGACCGCTTGCTCGATGCATTCGTGCCTTGGGCAGATATGGGCGCCCCGTCCGGGAAGCCGGCGATCCAGATCAATAACGACCTCCCCGTCGGGGTCCAACACGAGCCGAATAAGCTCTTGTGGGGGAAGAGAGGCCCTGCAGCCTACACACGTTCGGCGGGCCGTATGTACACGACGACTCTTTCTATCCCCCATCTGAGCTTTCCTGTCCTTCTTTATCGGAATCGGGGTCTTGATCCGGCAAAATGTCTTCAGCAAGCTCCTCCGATGAATCCGTTGATGGAGGTATCAGCTCCTCGGCTTCATCAAGAGGTTCGCTCTCTTTAGGCTCCTCTTCCGTTGGGGCCGTCTCGACGGGCCGCTCGTCGCCTTCGACCTCCTCCGTTGAGGAGGTCTCCGGAGCAAGGCTCGGTTGGGCGTCTGCTTCGGGTGAAACGACAGAGGTGCTATCGGATTTAGAAGCCTCTTCCAGAACGTCGATGGCCGCAGTTCGTAAGGACTCCGCCTTCTTTTTAGCGATGCCGGAGACAGCCATAAGTTCTTCTAAGGCAGCCGATGCAATGGCCTCTACGGAGGAGAATCCAGCCTCCCCCAGGAGCTCGGCCGTCTTGCCCCCAACTCCGGGAATTTGTTCGATGAGCGGCACACTGACTCGCTTGCGTGTACCGAGGACGGCCTCGGCAGCTGCGATGGCTATTTCATCCTTCTCCCTCTTATAATCTTCCTCGCCCTTGATGTCTATCTTGTAACGGGTCAGCTTCGCTGCCAGCCGCACATTCTGCCCTTTCTTGCCAATAGCAAGCGACAGCTGGTCTTCCGGCACGATGACCTCCATTCTCCTCTCGTCCTCATGGAGGAAAACGTTTGCGATCTTCGCCGGGGATAAAGCATTGGTGACAAACACCTCAGGATCGTCGGACCACTGAATAATGTCGATCTTCTCTCCTCGAAGCTCCTGAACGATGGCTTGAACCCTAGAGCCTCGCACTCCCACGCAGGCCCCGACAGGGTCTACGTCCCGATCTTTGCTGATAACAGCAATCTTGGCCCTCCCGCTCGGCTCCCGGACAGCTTCGACGATCTCAACAATCCCCTCATACACCTCGGGGACCTCCAACTCAAAGAGCCTGATGAGCAAACCGGGATGTGTTCGTGAAAGGATGATCTGTGGGCCTCTAGACGTGCTTCGAACCTCCAAGACATAGGCCCTCAGGCGGTCACCCCTGTGGAGCTGTTCGCGGAAGGATTGTTCCCGATAAGGCAAGAGGGCTTCGGCCTTGCCCAAATCGATGATGTAGTTGCCCTTCTCGTATCGTTGAACGATACCCATTATGAGGTCGCCTTCACGGTCCTTGTACTCGTTATAAATCATCTCCCTTTCGGCTTCACGGACCCGCTGGACGATGACCTGTTTGGCTGTTTGGGCTGCAATGCGACCCAGCCCACCTACGTCGAGCTCCACAGGGATGGTTATTTGGTCGCCTACGGCTGCCTCAGGGTCAAATTCCTTGGCATCCTCTTGGGTTAGCTGGTACTCCGGCTCCTCAACTTCCTCTACAACCTCTTTGATTAGAGAGAGGCTAATCTCCCCGGTTTCCATATCGATGTCGGCCTTTATGTTTTCCACCTGGCCGAGGTGCCTACGCGAGGCCGATACGATCGCAGCCGAGATGGCGTCGATAAGTGTCTCAGGCTCAATCCCTTTCTCACGTCCTATCTGCTCTACAAGAAGAACTAATTCGCGACTCATCTCTG
Source organism: Nitrospinota bacterium (assembly GCA_022562795.1). GTDB lineage: Bacteria > JADFOP01 > JADFOP01 > JADFOP01 > JADFOP01 > JADFOP01. The sequence continues at coordinate 31,567 of JADFOP010000004.1, read as the reverse complement.
CCTCTTCAATTTAAAACTCTACTTCCAGGCGGGCCCGCTCTATCTCATCCAGGCCAATCGTGATTTGACCCTTCGATGTGACATCGATAGAAACCCTGCCATCCGTATAGTCTACCAAGCGACCCTTGAAATGGCTCAGGCCCTTTACAGGGTCCCGTGTGGTGACTTGAACCAATCGTCCCAAGAATCTCTCATAGTCTTCCGGCCGCTTAAGGGGCCGATCAGCCCCCGGCGAGGAAACCTCAAGGATATATCGGTTAGGGATGATGTCCTCCACATCGAGCAAGTCTCCAAGCTGGCTGGATAAAGCGGAACAGTCATCCAGTGTAACACCGCCCGGTTTGTCGATGAATAACCGCAACAACGAGCGCCTGGAGCCTCGCTTAAACTCCAGCTCAACGAGCTCCAGGCCTTCCTCTTCGAGTATGGGTTGAGCTAAAGCGGTAAGCCTATCAATAAGGTCCTCAGCCATCGAACTGCCTGCCTGTATAAATAAAAAAGTGGGCTAAACTGGCCCACCCGTGCAATCGCCGACCTGGGTTGCTTATACTATATCTCCAAGGCCCTAAAAATGCAAGGGTGAATATTCCGATTAGGACTGATCTACCTCAGCGGCTGCGGCATGGATGGCGTCCAAGAGTCGATCGTAATACTCATGCTCTTTAATCTTTCCAACAATTTTGCCCTTCCTATAGAGCAACCCGTAGCCGTTACCGGCAGCCAGGCCAACGTCGGCCTTCTCCGATTCGCCCGGGCCGTTGACCACGCAACCCATAATCGCCACTTTAATGGGGGTCTCCAGGGGAGCAATCTCGCGCTCTATCCGAGCAACGAGGGAAAGCATATCGAACTCGAGTCGCCCGCAGGTGGGGCAAGCGACTATGGTCACGCCGCGGTGTCGCAGTCCGAGAGCCCCTAGGATTTCATAGCCCACCCGAACTTCCTCCACGGCGTCACCCGCTAGAGAGACGCGAATCGTGTCACCTATGCCCTCGCTGAGGATGATACCGAGGCCCACTGAGGACTTAATCGTCCCACTGAACAGGGATCCTGCCTCGGTGATTCCCAAATGAAGGGGGTAGTCGCAGACCTCCGCCATACGCCGGTATGCGGCTACAGTCGTCGGCACATCGGATGCCTTGAGGGAAAGTTTTATGGCATCAAAACCGAGGTCCTCGAGCAGACGAATCTGCCGCAGGGCGCTATCTACCATAGCCCTCGGGACGTCCCCTCGAAATTTCTCCTTGAGGTCGGCTTCAAGGCTTCCTGCATTGACACCGATTCGTATTGGCACGTCGGCGGCAAGGGCTGCCTGCACGACTTCCTTTACTTTCCAAGGCTCGCCGATGTTACCGGGATTCAAGCGCAATCCGTGGATTCCCGCCTCCAAGGCTTTCAGGGCCAACCGGTAGTTAAAGTGGATGTCAGCAATCACCGGCAAACTACTATCGGCGACGATGTCCGCCAGCGCCGAAGCAGCCTTCTTGTGGGGGACCGCCACTCGGACAATCTCGCAACCCTCAGCCGCAAGTTGGCTAATCTGGGTAAGGGTAGCCTCTACGTCCTCGGTCTTGGTCTTCGTCATCGACTGGACAACGATCTGCGCTCCACCCCCTATGGGCACTCCCCCAACTTCTATTTGCCGGCTCTTTGTACGCATAACTTCCTTTCGTTACTTACCCAATCCTCAACGTCCAATTATACGGTTAATGTCGTTCAGTAGAGCAAAGAGCATCAGAGCAATGATGAGCACGAGCCCTACTTGCTGGGCGATTTCCCTCCATCTAATGCTCAAAGGGCGCGACATAACGGCCTCCAAGGACAAAAAGAGGATATGCCCGCCGTCGAGAATAGGAATGGGCAGAAGGTTGAGAATGCCTAGATTAATTGATAACAAGGCGAGAAAGGATATATAGCTGAAAAGCCCTACTTTGGCCTGCTCCCCAGTCATCTGGATAATCATGATGGGCCCGCCGATGGATTTTGCGGGGATAGTTCCCTGTATCAGCTTGATGACCGCGAGAACGGTAAGTTTGGTCAATTCGTACGTCCGGACCGTGCCTTTCCATAACGCCACATGGGGCGGATAAGACTTATAGACGCGGGTGTTTGGGGCACGTATACCGAGCCGCCCTTCTTGAATAGGCTCACCAAAAATGTTCTTGTCTTTTGTCAGCTTAGGCACCACATGTAAGTTGATGCGGCGCCCTTCCCGTTCGATGAGCAGGACCAAGTCTTGACCCGCACTTTTGGTGACCACCCTTTTCAAATCCCCCCAAAACTCGATTGGGCGGTCGTTGATCCTTAGGATTATGTCCCCCTCAGCCAAGCCCGCCTGCATGGCAGGGCTTTCGGGCGAAACAATGCCCACAACAGCTGGGACGCGCGGCACCCCTACAATATAGATTGAGGAATAAATAACAATGGCCATCAAGAAGTTGAAGCTCGGTCCAGCGGCTATGATGGCCAAGCGCACCCACACCGATTTGGATGCAAAGGAATTGGGGACCGAAGGAGCGGATTCATCCGGGTTCTCACCCGAAAGCTTTACGTAGCCACCCAGAGGAATGACGCTTAAACGATACTCCGTCTCCCCGTAGGTTCGGCCTATAATCCGTGGCCCAAATCCGATGGAAAATCGCTCTACCCCGACTCCAGTATACTTGGCCACAAGGAAGTGGCCCAACTCGTGCACGAAAATTAAGACGCCTAATCCAGCAACGGCGGCTATTATCATAAATGGATCCAAAACTGCTTCCCTTTATTTAATATGGTATGGACGGCGGCCTCACCCGCTGAACCCCGGGTGGGAGCTTGAGGACGAAAATTTCCTCCTCAATATTACCATTTATTTGCAAATTTTCATACCGAATATCGGTCACGTTGCCAAAATAGTCAACAATAACAGTTCGGACGATGTCGTATGTGCCCCCCGCCACCTCGAGGCGTAGCTCCTTGAGCTGTGGGTTTTCCTCTTTAGGTGTAAGAATGAGACGCCAAGCCGCCCCCTCTTCTCTCCCATCCATTGGTTCAACGCGTACCCAGAAAATCTCCCTAATCTTACCTTGGCCTGCCAGGAACGCGGTGGGGCTCTTGGCCCGATAAGTGTTGGCAACAGGTTGTTCAAGCAGTTGATTAATTTCTGGCGTATAAACACTTAGGGTATCTTCATTTAGTAGAATCACTTGGTTCTCGGGTTGGAGGTAGTCCCACCGCATCTTCCCGGGTTTCATGATGTATACCTTGCCCGAGGAGACCTGAGTTTCGTTCAGTATTTTGAGGGTTGCCCGCTGGGTAAAGTGGGCCTCGAGGTTACGGGTCCTTTCGTATCGCTCCTGAACTCGGTCAACCACCTCTTCATGGGCTTGAGCCCGCGCAGAGTGGAGTGGCAGCCAAATTAATAAGCTTGCCAGGAAAGCCCCAAGGAGCGGCACGAGCCGGCCCTGAGCTATCTTGAGACCAGAAATGGCGAAGCTCATTTTACGAACAAGGCCGGTGTGATTGTAATTCCCTAAGAGCATGCCGAAACCTCATACGAGAAGCATTGAGCTCCTATGAGCTCCTAGGCCTGAACGAGAGAAATAGCTTAAGAAAGGCGAGCCCTGCAACAAACCCCCCAATGTGCGCAAACCAGGCCACCCCTGTTTGCCCGGAGCTTAGAGCCGCAGTTCCGTTGATCAACTGAAGGATAATCCAGAAAGAGAGAACGAATATGGCGGGAACACGAATAATTTGGATAAAAAACCCAAGAAAAATAAGCGTCAGGATTCGGGCGCGAGGGTATAGAAGCAGATACGCCCCGAGGACGCCAGAGACGGCGCCGCTTGCTCCAATCATGGGTATCCTTGAGGAGGGGTTTATGTAAATCTGTGCGTAGGCTGCAAGGAAGCCGCATCCGAGATAAAAGAGCACAAAGTTGGCTCTGCCCAAAACGTCTTCTACATTATTGCCGAAAATCCATAGATAGAGCATATTGCCGAATATGTGGAAAAGGCCACCGTGAATGAACATGGCGGTGAAAATGGTTGCCTTTATCGGCAAATTGATTCGAGGAGCTAGGTCAGTATTGTGGACAATCTCAAAAGGGACGGCCCCCAAGGCGTGAATGAAGACCTTCTGGTGAGGGCCCAGGTAGAGTTGGTATAGGAAAACAAGAATGTTGAGGGCTATGAGCCCGATTGTGACGACTGGAGTCCTTTCCGTCGGTATGTCGTCTTTGAGCGGTAACACATGCGGTTCCTTACTGCAATTGTGGACGAAGCCACCTAGGTTAGACCCAGGAGACCAAGCAAACGTTTTACTCCTCTTGGGGTGGCTCCACAACAAGCCCGGCCCTTTTAAGGAGAGCAGCGCAGACTCCCAGGCCTTCAACCAACACGCCTTTGCGCCAGACCCTGGTTGACCCACAGGCTGGACTCTTATCGCACAAAATAGCTCGCCGAGCGCCAACTTCTAGGGCCATCCGTTCCACTTCCCGCGCGCCTCTAATATACGCTTCACTCACATCTGCCCCGGATTCCGTCCGGAGCTCCCCTCGTCCTTCGAGAATGGCCTCCCCATCTCCCTTGATAAATTGAGCCGGCTCGCGCGGAGTCGGTAAGCCACCGAGCTGCTCCGGGCAGACAGGGATCGCTTTACCTTCAGCGACGAGCCTGGCCACCGCGGATTTCCGCCTGTGCTCTCCATCGTAGCGGCACCGAATCCCGGCCAAGCATGCGCTAACAATGATGGGAGGTTCATCCGTTTTATCAACCGTTTGCATACTTTCCCCTGACTCGTACATTAATATTTCAAGAGGGGGTTGATGGAGTACGCTATTGCTTAATTTCCGGGAATTTCCATTATTCATAAAAACCCGCCTCCCGGTGAGCCTTAGCCGTCCTTCGGCAACCCACTGGATGGCCTGAGGATAAATCTTGTGCTCCTCAGCTAAGATTCGTTCTGCAAGCCGCTCCTCGGTGTCGTCGTCCAAGACAGGAACCGAAGCCTGTATAATAATCGGCCCCGAATCAACCTCTTCGGTGACAAAGTGGACGGTGCACCCGCTGAACTTCACCCCGTGCTCCAAGGCCTTGCGCTGGACACCGAGGCCAGGAAATGAAGGGAGGAGTGATGGGTGGATATTTATTATGCGCTGGGGAAACGCCTCGATAATTACTGGGCTCAAAATTCGGATGAATCCGGCAAGGCAGACGAGCTCCACCCCGTTGCTCTGAAGAGACTCCACCAGGGCCTTATCGTACGATTCGGGGGAATCATGCTCGGCGGGGTCTAGAAAAATCCCCTTGATCCCGTGTTTGGCGGCCCGCTCCAGCGCCAACGCGTCACCCCTGTCTGAGACAACACAGGTTACTCGTGCGGCGAGGCGCCCTGACTCGATAGCGTCAATAATCGCTTGAAGATTGCTACCCCTCCCACTGACGAGAACCCCGAGGGCAAGCTGCTTCTCTGAACTCATAAGCCAACTACCCTTTTCCGGTAAGGAAACCTATGATTCACCAGGCCGGCTGGCCTCTAGCATTGGCCCCTCGCCGTCCGGGCTTAAGGCGAAGGCGCAAGGTGGCGAATCCGGCTCAGGAGGGCTATGTTTTCTTTATGGCCAGTCCGAACTGCCGTCACATGACCGCGAACGGGCCGCCCCAAGAGGTATAAGTCTCCAATAATGTCCAAAATCTTATGGCGAACGAACTCATCCGGAAATCGAAGCACGGTGTTAATAACCTTCTCATCATCGATCAAGATGCAATTATCAATGCGCCCGCCGCTCACCAAGCCCATTTTCTCTAGTTTTTCAACATCTTTAAGAAAACCGAACGTGCGGGCTGGGGCGATGGTCCGTCGAAAGTGTTCAGGACCTTGGTAGGTGTACTTGAAATATTGGTTGCCCACAGGCGGCGGGTACTCAAGGGTGTACTCAATCGTTAGCTTATCGGAGGGTTCAATGCGGATGGACCGCCCCTCTTCGTCAGAATATTCGACGGTTTCCTCTACCTTCAGTTCCGCGAGCTCCTCATCTTGCTCCTCTATTCCTCCGTCCTCAATAATCTGGCAAAAATCAGAGGCGGAGCCGTCCATGATGGGAACCTCTTCTGCGATTTTAATGAGCAGGTTAGTAATCCTGTAGACGTGCAATGCGGCCAAGATGTGTTCGATTGTCCTCGCCGTAGCCTTATTCTCCCTTACGGTTGTTGCATATTCCGTATCCTCCACGTAGTCCAGGTGGGCAAGGACGGTCTCACCGGTTGAGATGTTCCCGAAGCGGATTCCGCTGTTGGGCGGCATGGGGGTTAAGATAAGCCCTGTCTTGAGACCTGAGTGGAGCCCGTGCCCAGCGAGCACAACGGAGCGCCGCAGGGTACGCTGGCGTCCGATTCCCCTCCTATCCTTGCTCAGGACGATACCCCTGGAGGCGATCTTTTTTTGTAGGGTGTTGGGCCTGACCCGAATGGTTTTCGCCGTAGCGGAGACGTCCCATCTGTGCTTTCTAAGGTGATGGAGCAAAAAGGATCGTTCCCATGCCTGGCGAGCCTCACCAAGGGAGGCATATCCTTCAAAGGCAACCCGATCCGCCACACCTTCTTCGCCTCGAATGGTAATGGGAATGTCCTCGTAGGCGATTTCTTCCAACGGCACGGTTATCACTAACCTCTCGAGAATGTTTTTGAGCTCCTTTATGTTGCCCGGCCAAGGGTGGTTGGCAAGTGCGGCAAGCGCCTCATCGTCCAGGCTTTTCTCCGGCTTTCCGTATTCCCTCGCCAGGCTGGCAAGAAATATATTGACGAACAGGGGAATGTCTTCCTTCCTGTCCCTGAGAGGTGGAACCTCCAGCAAGCCATCCGAGAAACACTTCAAGAGACCCGCCTTGAAGCCGCTCCGAACCCGCTCGCTAACCAAGTCAAGACTGCTAGCCGCCACTACACGGGGACCCTTTTTCACCGACTCCCGAGAGCCTACCCGCTTAAAGCTTCCATGGTTGAGAAACTGCTGAAGGGCCGTTTGGCAAGCGACGGGCATACGGTCAATATCGTCTAGGAACAACGTTCCCCCCTCGGCCTCATCCAGCTTGCCGACTCGTATCCGCCCGTCTTTGCGGGCCTCCCCAAAGATAGCGGCTTTTATTTCTTTCTTGGGAGTGACGGCACAGTTCAGCTTTACGAAAGGTCCTGGCCTGGCCCCCGCAGCGTTGATGACGCGAGCGAAAAATTCCTTGCCGGTGCCATGTTCTCCCAAGAGCAATATGGGTTGGTTCGATGGCCCCAACTCGGCAACCGTTTTGCGCAGGGCCTCTATCTTCGGATTGGCGCCCAAGATATCGTCAGGACGCGGAGGGGGCTCCCGTTGGATTTTCTCCTCCCGGTAAAGCCTCTGTTTGGCTATGGCCTCGTTGACTGTTTGGATTACTCTTTCCAGCGAGAACGGCTTCTCAATAAAGTCAAAAGCCCCCAGCTTGGTGGCTTTGACAGCACTCTCGATATTTCCGTGGCCGCTCATGACAACCACTTCAATATCCCTTCGGTACTCAAGGATATTTTCCAGGGTTTCAATACCGTCCATCCCCGGCATCCAAATATCAAGGAGAATGAGGTCGGGATTGGCCACCTTGATAATTTCCATAGCCTGTGTTCCGTTCTCGGCCTTCAGAACCCGGTAGCCTTCGTCGGCAAGGATGCCCTCCAGAGAATCTAGAATGCTCCGCTCATCATCTACAATTAAGATGCTGCCCTTGGACATGCCGGACCTCCAGACCCCGGTGGCTAGACTTCAGCGGGTAGTTCGATGATGACCTTCGTCCCTTTGGGGACGTTGTCCTCGAAGCGGATATATCCGTTGTGGTCTGCAATGATTCTGTCAACTATCGCCAGGCCCAGGCCAGTTCCATCCTGCTTTGTCGAAAAATAAGGCAAGAATAGCTTGTTTTTGTTCTCAGGGGCCACCCCGACCCCCTCGTCGGCGACTTCGATTAGCACGGCATTGATATCGGCATCAAAGCTAGTAGATATTGAAATTTGGCCGGAGTTTTCCATCGATTCCACGGCGTTCTCAATAAGATTTGTGAAAACTCTCTTCATCTGGTCGCTGTCGACTTTAATGGTAGGGATATCCGGGGCGAAGTTTTGCTCTATGGTCAGGTCACTGTGGGATGTGCGGTAGAGGGCAAGGCTTTCTTCAATGATGCGGTTAATGTCGTTGGGCACAGGCTGAGCTTCAGGCATGCGGGCGAATCGTGAAAACTCGTCCACCAGGCGCTTGAGGTCCTTCACTTCTGTTATGATCGTCTGGATGCTCGGCTCCAAAATGGAATCCAGGTCTTTAGCCTTTCGGCGATACTTCTTTAGAATCCGTTCGGCTGAAAGCTGAATAGGGGTAAGGGGATTTTTGATCTCGTGGGCTATCCGCCGGGCAACCTCCTGCCATGCCGAGGCGCGTTGCGCCTTGATGAGCTCGGTATGATCCTCAAACACAACTAAGACGCCGAGGGAATTGTTGTCGCTATCAAGGAGCGACGTTATGCTCATAAGCAGGGTCAAAACCTGCCCTCCCACGGTGACTTGAACTTGGTTGGCAAGGAGGCGACGAGAATCGTCCTCCATCCGTGCAACACCCTCAACGAAGGGTTTCAATCCCAGAGCCGTGAAGGTCTCATCATATGGACGTCCTATGGCGCCTTCTTCCTGGATGTCCAGGAGGCGCTGGGCGGCCATATTGATGGTTGAGATAACCCCGTCCTGGTCTATCGAAATAACGCCTGTCTCGATGTTCTGCAAAATTGTCTCAATGTAGCTTCGCCGTTGGTCCAGCTCCACATTTCCCGCTCGTAAGTTCTCGGCAGCCTGTTCTAGCTCGTCCTTGCCGACCTTTAGGTCGTGAGTCATTTGATTGAAGGAATCGACGAGGATGCCGATCTCGTCGTCGGCCTTAACGTTGATCTTATAGTCAAGATTGCCTTGGGCGATGGCTTGGGTCGCTTCGGCCAGCTCCTGAATGGGGACGGTGATGCCTCGGGCGAGGTAAAAACCAAACCAAATAGCGCAGAAAATGATGAGGAGAGTAAAGAGGAGAAAGAGAATGATGTAGTTCGCTTTGATGGGATTCTTGAAGACTTTAATTTGCTTGTATTCATCGAAGGCGGTGGTGATCCCCTTTAGCCGTTTTACTAAACTCTCCGGCATGTAACTTGTCGCTACCACCAAACCGATCATTTTACCATCGGCCCCATTTTCAAAGATGGGCGCAGCGGCGCGTATCACATCACCATTGTCGAGAGACTCAACGAGAACGGTGCTGGCTCCTTTATGCGCTCTTTCGATAACCTCGCCGCTCGGCTCCTCCAACAGCAGGCTAAACTTAATATCAGGGTCCTGGGCACTGGCCAAGTTGAGGCTATCCGTCCCAAAAACCTGGAGGGCATCGACTTGAAGCTCTTCCCTGGAGGTGGATATAAGCGGCCAAAGCTCCGCAGATTTTCCCTCCTCCAAAAGCTTCCTGCGGGACACGCTCTTTGCCATATCTTCGGCCCTTATTATGGTCCTACGCTCCAGAGAGTGATAATACGTCTGTGCAACGGCCATGGATTCCTCTAGGGAGCGCTCTACCTGGAGGCTGAACCAAGTTTCGATGGAGCTGGTAATAATGCCGCTTGCAACCAAGAAAAGGACCCCTGAGGGAACGAGGGCCAATCCGATAAAAGCGACGACGAGCTTGGTTTTAAACTTGCTACCTATAATTTTGCTCTTGCGTTCGAAGTAGAGCTTGACAAGGTTGCGCAAAATAATGAGAACGACAACTATCAGCCCGATAATGTTCAAGTTGACAAGAGCAAAGACCAAGAGGTTATTCGCAAAAGGTGATGGTATCCCCATCCCCAACACGTAGCTCTCAAGGGCCGTCACAATGACAAATAGGATGGCGATGCTGACGACTATGCGCCAGGTGCGGCGGCGGCGCAATCGGCTCTCCTCCTCGGCAGTTATAGGCCGATTGGGCTCTTTGTTATGGGATTCTGTCGAGTGAGTCATGGGCTGGCCGCAGAAGGAGCAGAAGAGGGTTTAGAGGCGTTGAAGGTTGCCAAGTCCTGAAGCGAGAATGGCTTAGAAACTTCCCAGGAGGTCTTCTCTTTGAAGGGATTTAAGTAAAGCACATATTTCTTCAAAACCGAACTAGGCTCCGTTTTCATAATCGCTCGGACCCGGACGTAGTACACTTTGGCGGGATCTAAAACCGTGGTCGTGACCAGCGGGAGGGTGTCCACGCGGGTGACCCAATCCTTCACCTCTTTGAAGTGTTTCGACTTTCGCCTCCAGGAGCCGGGGCTTCCCTTCTGGGTCACTTTAAACTCGCTCGTCAGCGAGTTGAACGTCACAACGCGGTCAAGAGTTTTCGAAGCGATGAATTTATCTTTCCACCTTCGCCTCTGTCGCCACAGCTCGATCTCGTAGGAGAAGGTCGCTGGGATGCCGCTCGTGATTGTCTCAGTGATGGTCTTCGAAAATCCCCCTTCCAGTCTGGTAGATACGCACAAATGGCCCTTTAACTTAACCAGGGCCGGGGGCGCCAGGGAAGATTCTGCGGCGCCCTCGGTTGGCAAGGCCACAACGAGAGCTCCTGCCACAAGAAGGGGAGTAAACTTCCAGACGAACGCCCTTACTCCGGCCATGGGCATAGTCACGGGTATCTCTTCCTCCGACGATATTTCCGAATAAGTGTGGCCCCTTTTGGGACTTCATTGTAACAAGACAGGACCAAAAAGCAAGCGAAAACGGTTGGGGGGATAGGCCAGTCGCCCTTCTTTCAAAGAGTTGTTACTTGCTACTCGTCACCCCTCTTCAGATTCCGAAAGCAGTCGTCTGAGCCCTGCCAAGATGTTTAGGGCTTCTATAGGAGAGATGGTCTCAGGGTCAATGCCTTTAAGCGCTTCAGCCAGCTTTGCGTCAGCATTTTTGAGGAGAGTGAGTTGAGTAGCCCCAGGATGCGAAGGGGGGCCTGGAGAGGCGAGAATCGGCCTCCCATCTGCGTCGAACTCTTTTGACTCCAAAGTCGAAAGAACCTCCTTCGCCCGCTCGAGGACGGACCTCGGCAGACCTGCCAGACGGGCAACCTGTATTCCGTAGCTCTTATCGGTTCCACCGGGGACGATCTTGCGCAAAAATACAATCTGGTCGGCCCACTCCCTAACGGCGATGTTGTAGTTCTTAACCCCCGGAAGAAGGAGCGAAAGCTCGGTGAGCTCGTGATAATGGGTGGCGAAGAGCGTCCTGGCCCTGAGCTGCGGCTGGTTGTGGAGGTGCTCGACGACGGCCCAGGCGATGGAGAGCCCGTCGAACGTGCTCGTACCTCGGCCTATCTCGTCCAAAATAATGAGGCTCTTAGGGGTGGCGTTATTGAGAATATTGGCCGTCTCGTTCATTTCGACCATGAAGGTCGATTGGCCCCGAGTTAGATAGTCCTGAGCTCCGATGCGGGTGAAAATCCTATCCACGAGGCCTATCGTTGCCCCCCGGGCGGGGACGAAACTGCCAATCTGAGCCAGAAGGACGATGATGGCCGTTTGCCTCAGGTAAGTCGATTTGCCCGCCATGTTCGGACCCGTGATAATCAAGATGGAGTTCTCCCCACGGTCCAACAAGGTATCATTGGGCACGAATCGCTCCCCCAGGGAGAGCTGTTCCAGGACGGGATGACGCCCGTCGGAGATTGTTATGGTGTCGCCGTCGGTGAGGGTGGGCCGAACGTAGCTGTATTTCACGGCCGCCTCGGCCAGGGCGCCGAAAACATCGAGGAGAGCCACTCGTCGAGCAGCCTGTTGCAATCTAACCGTCTCGACCTTCAACGCCTCCCGCGTCTGCAGAAAGACCTCGTACTCCAGGGCCTTTGCCCGCTCCTCGGCCCCCAGGACCCTGGCTTCGTATTCTTTAAGCTCAGGCGTGATGTATCGTTCGGCTCCGACGAGGGTCTGCTTTCGGATATAGTGCTCAGGCACACGGTCGTGATGCTTTTTGGTCACCTCAAGGTAGTAGCCGAAGACCTTATTGTAGCCGACCTTGAGGCTAGGTATCCCTGTGCGCTCTCGTTCCTCGGCCTCGAGGCCTGCGATGCTCCCCTTCCCTTCCCGGCCGATGCCTCTAAGCTCGTCAAGCTCAGGATGGAAGCCATTTCTGATAATCCCTCCCTCGGTAAACGCCAGAGGGGGGTCCTCCTCGATGGCATCCTCAATGATTGAGGCAACGTCGTCGCAATCGTCCCAGGCCCCTCTAATCTCCTCAAGCAAGGCAGCAGTCGCGCCCTCCAACGCCTCGGCCAGACTGGGAAGCTGGCGGCAAGAGCTTTTGAGCGCGACCATATCGCGGGCCGTGGCGGTAGCGAGAACGACTCGGCCCACAACCCGCTCTATGTCCCCCACCTTGGCCAACGTATCCCTGAGGGCCTCCCGCCGCCGGTGGTCGTTGGCGAAGGTCTCCACCGCCTCCAACCGCCGCTCAATCGGCTCAAGCTCTAAAAGAGGTTGGAGCACCCATTGCTTGAGAAGGCGCCCCCCCATGGGGGTGACCGTCTGATCAAGGATGCCGAGCAAACTCAAGGGCCGAGCCCCCTCAGCGCTCTCCAAAAGCTCGAGGTTCCTCACGGTCAGCCGGTCGAGGAGCATCGTGGCGCCGAGAGGCGAGAAGCTGATCGAGTTGATGTGCTCGAGGGCCGACATCTGGGTCTGGCGCAGGTAGTGGACGAGGGAGCCCGCCGCCCTGACCGCCAGCGGGGCGTCCGACAGACCGAAGCCGTCGAGGGAGTGGGCGCCTAGCTGGTCGAGAAGGGACTTCGTCGCATACTCCAACCCATATGCCCATTCATCGTAGGGGTGGATGGCCGGCCGCCACTCCTCCTCGCCCTCCAAAAAGGCGAGCTCCGAGACGGTCTCCAGGCTTCCCTCGGGGACTAAGACCTCCTTGGGGGCCACGCGGAAACACTCATCCTGGAGGACGGAGCTCCACTGCTCGCCCCTGAGCTCCGTGGCGTTGAACTCTCCCGTGGAGAGGTCTAGCATCGCGAGGCCCGCCCCGTCTGGCGCCGGGTAGATGCTCCCCACGTACTGGTTCTCCTTCGGCGCCAGAGCGCCTTCGTCGGTCAGGGTCCCGGGAGTTACAACCCGGACGACCTCTCGCCTAACGAGCCCCTTGGCCTTCGCTGCCTCTTCGACTTGCTCGCAGACGGCCACGCGATAGCCCGCTTGGACCATCTTCGCCAGGTAGCCCTGGACGGAATGGTGGGGCACTCCGGCCATGGGTACGGGGTCAGCGCTGTCCTTGTGCCGGGCGGTGAGGGTTATCTCCAGGACCCGGGAGGCGACCTCGGCGTCTTCGTAGAACATCTCGAAGAAATCGCCCATCCGGAAGAAGAGGATACAGTCGGGATACTGCTTTTTTAGGGCGGCGTACTGCCGCATCATGGGGGTGTCGGAAGGCATCGCGGCGTTCACAAAAGTCTTTGATATTAAGCTAGAAAATGTTTTTTCGGGACCCCTTTGAGGCTCTTATCATAGCACATCCCCGGCTCCGGGCTCAAGAGGATTGCGAGGGGAGGCCGAAAGTGGTGAGCCCCGGCGCAAGATAGAGCGGCCTGCTTCGCCCACAAAAGCCCACAACACCTGAAAGTCGTTGGGCTCGTGAATCGTCTTTAATTAACAGAATATAAATATGCCCAAACGTAAAAAGGCGGCCATGTGACGGCTCAGAGCAATCTCCTAGGCGATGGCAATCGAGTAGAGAAACAAGGCCATAACGAAATGGTTGAGCTTAACCGATGGCCGGAACGCCTCCGCCTTCTCGCGAGCGCCTACCTCTACCAACACCTAATGATAGCGGGCCTCGCAGCCTATCTAGCGGGCTACGGCCTCGCCTCAATCGCCGATTCCTGGCCGTGGGGCGCCACGATCACGCTCCTTATGGGAGCTGGGCTGGCCGCGGGGTGGCGGGCCGGCCTGCCTCGTACGGCCCTGGTTGTAGTCGCCGCACTTACCGTAACAGGACTCTCCGGGGCCTGGACTCAACCCAAGCCGCCCGCACCCCCTCCCGACCACCTGGTCCATCATATTCCAGAGGGACCAATCACGCTGGAAGGCTGGGTTGCCGAGGAATCCGTCTCCGGCGGGCGCGGGCACCAGATCCGCTTGAGAGCGGAGTGGCTGGGGGCTGATAGCGACCGTAGGCCCGCCTCAGGCGACCTCCTCGTCCAGCTTCCTTCACACCATGCCCTGGCCTACGGCCAACGTCTCCGACTGACGGGGGTCCGATTGTCGCGACCAGATGGGTACGCCAATCCCGGAGGGTTCGACTACAGGGAATTTCTGGCCCGAAAGGGCATCTATCTGGTTGGACGGCTGAGAGCGGGAGGAGCGGTGGAGATACTGCCCGGAATCCACCCGCAGGCCTCATTCATTAGACTGTATGTCAGCCGATGGCGGGCAGAGATGCTAAGCGCCATGGACCGGGCCATTCCGGGTGATCCGGGGGCGGTGCTCCAGGCAATCGTCTTGGGAGCGAGGGAGCGCTTGTCGCGCCGAGTCCGCAACCAGTTTCGGCGCACGGGAACCGCGCATCTGCTGGCCATATCAGGCCTGCACGTGGGATTTATCGCCGCAGCGACCTTCTGGGGCATTCGAGCTGTTATTAGAATCGTCCTTCGCCTGACACCAGAGATGTACGGTTTGCGGCTCGCCCCTTCTCGGTGGGCCGCGCTGGGAACCGCACCGGCCATTCTCTTCTACGCCTTATTGGTCGGGGGGAGGGTCGCCACGATTCGGGCCACCATAATGATTTTCGTCTACCTCGCCGCGCGGGTATGCCGTAAGCCCAGCAACAACTTTCACGCCCTGGCGCTGGCAGCCATCCTGATCCTTATTTGGGACCCCAAATCGATGTGGGACGTAGGCTTTCAGCTCTCCTTCACAGCCGTTACAGCCATCTTGCTGGCGCTGCGGGCGAGGGAAAGAAGCGAGGCGAGCCCAATTCCGACCGGGGAAAAGACTGCCTTGAAGCGAATAGGTCGGCGAGCCGGAATCTTCATTCTCATATCGGTGGTCGCTTCCCTCGCCACCTGGCCTCTTATCGCCAAGACCTTCCACCGGGTAGCCCTGGTAGGCCCCTTGACGAACACCCTGGTGGTCCCCCTCGCGTCTCTCACCATCCCGCTTGGGCTGGTGGCCGCCTTGTGTTCTTTATTGGTTCCCGCCAGCGCCCAAATCCTCTTTGCCCCCGCGGGCTGGGGGGCTTCTCTGCTCTTGACGATTCTTGAAACATTAAGCGGATATCCCCACGCCAGCATGGTGGTGGCGGCCCCATCCGTGCCGGCCATAATCGCCTATTACACCCTCTTGGCTTCTCTCCTCGCCTGGCCTCTCTCCCGGCGGCGGGGAGCCCTAGCATTCGCAGCCGCCATCATAGTCTTAGGGGCGACGACGGCAGCGGCGCTGCAAAGCCACCAAGTCGCCAGCCGACTCACCATCATCGCCCTGGATGCGGGGCGGGCTCAGGCCATCCTCATCCGATTGCCCGACGAGAGAACGCTTCTGTGGTTCGGGGCTCCGCCCCATTCTCCTCGTTCCCTTGCCCGGAGGGTCGTGGTCCCGGCGCTCCTTGATCAGCGTATCGGGGCCATCGACGGACTGATTGCAGCCAACGCGACGGAAGAGACGGCGAAAGGCCTGGCCTCTCTCGCGCGCGCGGTGAAGGTTCACGAGCTTTGGGTCGCCCCCCGAGCCGACGGCACGTGGCCGGCCCCTCTACGAAGGACCATCGAGGAGCTGGCCCTTCCCATCCAGGCCCTCGGTGCTGGATGGTCCCAACCCTGCGGAGCGGCATGCCTCATTCGAATCCTTTGGCCTAGGGCGGGGGGCACGCTCCCTCCTCCAACAAGGAGGGATGACGGCCCCGTCCTCCACGTGCGCCTCAACCGACACTCCGCCCTCCTAACGGGAGACAGCTCCTTCCGCGTGGAACGAGCCCTTCTCGATGACCCTCAGGCCGTCAGGGCCAACATGCTCCAGGTGCCAAAGGCGGGCAGTCGTTACGCTTCCAATTACTCCTTTCTCCGGACGGTAGCCCCTGAGGTCGCGGTGCTCGCGGCCCGCTTCCCCGTCTCCTGGCTTGAGGACGTTGAAAAGACGTTAGAGCGATACCGGAGGATGGGCATACGGCTATGGAGGGTCGACCGTGACGGCGCAATCACATGGCAGACCGATGGGACAACGAGCTCCATCCGCGCCGTCCGGTTCAATGGAGGAGAGACTCGGCGTCTTCGTCCAGGTGGGGCTGGAGGCCGTGACCGTTCCAGATGACTTGGGCATCATCGTAATGGGTTAGGCTCCACTGAGCCGCCGGAGCATCTTTCTCGCAGTCGGGGCAATATCCAGATGTGTAGAAATAACTGGCGCAGATCCAGCGCTCAAGCAAATCCCCTTCGAGCTCAACCGGCAGCTGAAGGCCACAGCAGAAGGTCTTCGTTAAAACGACGACGCAGCGGGGGCGAGAAGTTTCAAGGCGAGCCAGCCTGGCTTTCCACTCTTCGCTCTCAATGAAGGCTGAACGCTCCTCTGGGGTGATATTCGAATAAGATGGCACCGCCGCTTTTCCCTCCTAGTGGATACCCTTGAGAGAGTCCCTCGGGTGGACTCAGAATAGGGAAACCAGCGGGTTGTGTCAAATTCCCTGGGGCCGAAAAGAGGAAGAATCAACCGGGCTGAGTACACTGGAGGCGAAAGAACTCCGGTCGGTCAACGAAGGGCGTCGTGCCTGCCCCGTAATCAAAGACGATAGGGCGTATGGAGAGTTGCCGGAGGAATTCCCCGTATTCCCCTCTGAGCGCTGCAAGACGAGGGTTGGAACAGTATTTCCTCAGCAGATCGCGGGTTGCGACCATGAGCCTGATGAAGGAGCGTCGCTGGTGGGCCAAGGCGTGGGACTCCAATGCATCGGCGCAGTGACGGGTCCAAAAGTCACGGTAACACTTCCCTCGTTTCATGCGCTCGAACGCCGCTCGGAGCAGTTCGAGGTTGAACTGAACGACCTGGAACTCGTTGTCGGTAGGATCCGGTCCCAAATATCCCAGGCTGGGCGGGGGCCCGACCGGTTTGAGCCGCGAGAATGCAGGCTGTTGTGTGAGACCAAGTTCGTTGCGGAGCTCGGAGAGGGTCGAGCGAATTGAGACCGGATGGGCAGCTGACGGGGGCTTCGCAGCCTCCATGCTCCGAAGTTTGGGAGCCTCGGCGAAGGCCACCTCGGCCCGCCGGAAGAATTCCTCTACCCACAGCAGGCTTCGCCCCAGAATATCTTGATGGTCTTTACGGTTGTAAGTCTCGACGAGATTGGCGAAAACCTCAACCACACGTTGCAGGGCCAGGACCTCGATGATGGCCTTTACGTCTCTAGGCCCGAGGGTTTCGTCGCCCAGGTGAGCCCCTACCATCTCAGCCAACCTTGTTGCCTGGCCTTGGAGTTTCGACGCGAGGCGCTCGACAGCTTGCCTCGATGGCGGCGCCGGGAGCTTGGGGTCGATGTTGGGTTCTGCGGCCAGGGCGACCGAGGCGAGAAAAAATAGAGACAGCCAGGCCCCTCGCCACCACCTGATGTTTAGACTCCATGGCCTCTGCATAACGGACCATCCTGCCTCAACGGCTTCGTGAGCGCTTCAACTTCTCGAAGAGCTTGAACTCTTCTCGAGCATCTTTCCGCATGTTCTTTTCGTTGTAGATGAGGCCCAAGTAGTAGTGGCTATCAGAATTGTCCGGGTCAATCATTATGCCCTGCTTGTAGGCGAAGATGGCCTTATCAAGCTCGTTTTCGCGGAAATAGGCGTAACCTAACCCAAAATGGGCTTGGGGGTTCTCGCGGTCCCTTTGGACGGCCTTGCGAAACTCTCGCTCGGCTTTGACCAGTTGACCAGATGATAGGTATCGATTGCCCCGCATGACGTGCCGCTCACTGGATGTAGCGCACGCTGCGAGCCCCAGTAGGAGGAAGCTTAGGATGAAGACCTGGCGTTTGGACATCAACTAATCGTCGCGAGAGAGCCTGAGCCCCGAAAGCCAACGCATGTGGTTTGAAAAGAACGGTGCCCCCCTGCCTCCCGCGAAGCATACCAAAGCAGCCGCCTCAGCGTCAATAAGGCCGGCTCATTTGACATCGCCCCCGCCTTTATGCTACCAAAGGGCCACACCCCGTTTGCATCAATATTCACGGAGTGTTGACGATGCCCACCCCCTTGGACCTCTCCCACGATACCATCCATGCCCTGAGGGATGCTCGCTCCGTGGTCGTGCTCACCGGGGCCGGGGTCTCTGCCGAGAGCGGCGTTCCAACATTTCGAGGCAAAGAGGGCCTCTGGCGCAACTACAGCCCTCAGGAGTTGGCGACCCCCGAGGCGTTCAACAAAGACCCGAACCTCGTATGGGAGTGGTACGACTGGCGCCGCGGGCTCATCGCCCCCCTAGAGCCAAACCCCGCCCATCTGGCAATTGTGGCCCTCGAGGAGCGCTCGCCGACGTTCACCCTCATTACTCAAAACATCGACGGCCTCCACCAAAGGGCCGGAAGCCAGCGCATGCTCGAGCTCCACGGCAACATCTGGAATGTGCGCTGCTTGGCTGAAGGCACGGTGGCCGAGAACCGCGAGGTCCCTATTCAGGCCATCCCGCCCTACTGCTCCTGTGGCGCGATGCTCAGGCCCCACATCGTATGGTTCGGCGAATCCCTCGACCCGAACATCCTCAATCAGAGCCTCCAGGCCATTGATGATTGCGATTTCCTCCTCGTCGTGGGAACGAGCGCCGTTGTCCAGCCGTCGGCCAGCTTCCCTGACATGGCGCTTCAGCAGGGCGCCACCGTCCTTGAGGTCAATTTGGAGCCGACGCCCATCTCCTCCATCGTCAATGCCTCACTCTTTGGGAAGGCCGGGGAGCTTCTCCCGCAGCTCCTCGAGTCCTTGGACTGAGGCGCCGATGACCCTTCGAGCCGTGCGGGGAGTAAAAGATATCCTTCCGGGCGAGGTAGAGCTGTGGGAGGTGGTGGAGGCCGAAGCGCGCGGGCTGTTCAAAGCCTTTGGATACGCTGAGGTCAAGATTCCCATCTTCGAGCACACTAGCCTCTTCGCCCGCTCCCTGGGCGAGTCGACCGACATCGTTCAAAAGGAGATGTATACCTTCGAGGACAAGGGGGGCGATTCCATTACCCTTCGTCCGGAGGCCACAGCTTCGGTCGTCCGAGCCTATATTGAACATAACCTGTCTCATCCGCCCCGGCTCCTCAAGGTCTTTACCATCGGCCCGATGTTCCGCTACGAGCGGCCCCAGGCGGGCCGCTTCAGGCAGTTCTACCAAATGAACGCCGAGGCCTTCGGCTCGGCCAATCCGGCGGTCGACGCGGAGTTGCTCGTCCTGGTCGATACGCTCTTTAGGCGCCTTCAGGTCGGCGGGCTGGAAGTGGCCCTTAATTCTCTGGGGGACGAGAACTGTCAGCCCCTCTACAAAGAAGCGCTCACGGAGTTCCTCCGACCCCGGCAAGAAGCCCTCTGCGAGGATTGCAAGCGGCGCGTCGAGCAGTCCCCGCTTCGGGTCTTCGACTGTAAGAATCCCGGATGCCAGGAGCTTAAGGAGGCGGCCCCTACCATCGACCAATACCTCTGCGAGGCCTGTCGGGACCACTTCGATAAGGTTCAGGCCAACTTGGACAAGGTGGGTATCTCCTACAACTTGGACCCGCACCTGGTGCGCGGCCTCGACTATTACACCCGCACGACGTTTGAGGTTCTGAGCTCTCGGCTGGGAGCGCAAAACGCCGTCTGCGGCGGAGGCCGCTACGATGGGCTTGTGGAGAAGCTGGGGGGGCCTCCCACGCCGGCCATCGGGTTTGCCATTGGCATCGAGAGGCTGGTGAGCCTCCTCGACCGCTCCAGCCTTCCAGTGGACGAAGGAACACCCCACCTATTCATAGCCACCGTCGGGGGGGAGGCCGAGGAGGCGGCCTTCGAGATTATGCACGCCCTAAGAAACGCATCGATAAGGGTGGAGAGAGAGTATGAGGGCCGAAGCCTCAAGGCCCAGATGAAACTGGCCGATCGCTCGCAAGCCACCCACACCTTGATTCTTGGAGGCGACGAGCTCTCCCGGGGAGTGGCGCTGCTGCGCGACATGGCCGCCGGCTCTCAGGAGGAGGTTTCCCTGGAAAACCTCGTCGAAGCTGTAAAGGCCCGCCTCGCCCTACCTTAGCCTGTCACTACGCCCAGTACGCGGTGAAACGACAATGACCTCCCCGCGATCGAGCTTTCCCTGGACATAGCGCTTGGCGGCCTCTTTTATAATCTCGCGGGTCGGGGGGAGGAGAAGGGCAAATCCAACCGTGTCGGTCAAGAGGCCGGGCGTGAGGAGCAAAAGCCCGCCTGCCAGGACGCAGGCCCCGTTGGCGAGGTCGTCGGTCGGCAAGTGCCCGGCTTCGAGGTCGACCTGGATGCGGCTGAGAATGGCGAAGCCCTGCGAGCGGGCCAGGGCCGCGCCGGCAATCCCCGTACCCACAACAATGAGGAGGGTTTTAGCCATACCGATAGCCCCGCCCAGCTTGATGAGCAATGCCAGCTCAATAAGGGGTATGCCGATGAAAATCGCCAAGAGGTAGATCATATCGAAAAAACCTAAATCGGAAATTCCCGGAAAAATGCTACACCTCTGCACTAAGGCGAGTCAAGAGGCTTCGGAACGGGGTTCGGACGTGGTATATTCAGGTTAAATGCAGAGGCGAGCCCGCTCCAAGCGAAATGGAGCCCGCTCCAAGCGGAAAGGGACCCGCCCCCGAACATAATCAGGAGGACGCTTTGATTCGGAAGCCCGCCGTCGCCGGCCAATTCTACTCCGACTCTCCCGGGGCGTTGGCGCTGGAGATTGCGCGCTGCGTAGAGACCGACGCGGAGCCGGTTCCGGCAATCGCGGTCGTCGCGCCCCACGCGGGATACGCCTACTCCGGGGCCGTCCAAGGGGCCGTCTACAGCCGCGTCCGAATCCCAATGAGCGTCGTCGTTGTAGGGGTCAACCATGCGGGGGCCGGGGCCGATTCCGCCATCATGACGGAGGGAGTGTGGTCCATGCCCATGGGGGAGGTGCCCATCGACGAGCCGCTCGCTAAAGCCATCCTGAAGCGCTCGCGCACCCTCCGCGACGATCCCCGGGCGCACCAAAACGAGCACTCGCTCGAAGTGCAGATCCCCTTTCTCCACCATTTTCAAAAGGATCTGCGGATCGTCCCCATCGCCCTCCACAGGGCCGACGCGGAAGTATGCCGCGATGTGGGCTCTGCCTGCGCCGAAGCTATAGAGGAGGCGGGTCAACCGACCCTTCTCGTCGCCAGCACCGACCTAAGCCACGAGGAGCGTGACTACGAGCGCCTTAAGGCGAACGATCCCATGGTCATCGAGCGGATACTGGCACGCGACCCCGATGGTCTGTTGCGGAAAGTCGCGGAACATCGGGTAACCATGTGCGGCTACGGCCCGACGGCAGCCGTCCTCGTCGCCGCCAACCTTTTGGGGGCGAGTGAGGCAATTCTGGCGAAGTACTCAGACTCGTACGCCGTAAGCGGCTCGACAGACTACGTCGTCGGGTACGCCGGCATCTTCATCCGATGAATTACATCAACCATAATCTCATGATTTAAGAGTTAAGATTTTGTTTTTATGAATGATACCGTTCGGATACGATTCGCCCCCAGCCCCACGGGGGCCCTTCACATAGGTGTCGCGCGGACGGCCTTGTTCAACTGGCTCTTCGCCCGCCACCACGAGGGCGTCTTCGTCCTTAGAATCGAGGATACCGACGTCGAGCGCTCCACGGCGGAGCACGAGCAATCGATCCTCGATAGCCTCTCCTGGCTCGGCCTCACCTGGGACGAAGGCCCCTACCGCCAGAGCGAGCGAGGCCACATATACGCAGAGCACATGGAGCGCCTTAAGGCGGCCGGCCACCTCTATCCGTGCTACTGCCTCCCCGAGGAGCTGGAGGACCGCCGCAAGAAAGCACTGGAGAAGGGCGAGACGCCCCGCTACGACGGCCGCTGCCGCGACCGCACAGGCCCCCCTCCGGCTGGGCGGCCGCCGGCCTGGCGTCTTCGTATGCCTCGTCAGGGCGCGACCACCATTGAAGACCTCATCCGCGGAGCCATAACCACTGAGAACATCCAGCTCGACGACCTCATCGTCGCCCGCTCGGACGGCACGCCGACCTACAACTTCGTCGTCGTCGTAGATGACGCCACGATGGGGATTACCCACGTCATCCGGGGCGACGACCACCTGGCCAACACCCCGAAACAGGTCCACATCTACGAGATGCTCGGCTACCCCCTTCCCACCTTCGCCCACCAGTCCTTGATTCTGGGGCCTGACAAGGGCAAGCTCAGCAAGCGGCACGGGGCCGCAAGCGTCTTAGAATACAAGGAGATGGGATACCTCCCCGAGGCGCTCATCAACTACCTGGTTCGACTCGGATGGTCCCACGGCGACCAGGAGATTTTCAGCCGCGAAGAGATGGTCACGCATTTCAACCTCGAGGGGATGACCAAATCCCCCGTCATCTATAACCCCGATAAACTGCTCTGGCTCAATACCCACTACCTGAGAGAAGCGGAGCCAGATCGCTTGAGCACGCTCATCGAACCCTTTCTGCCCTCGGCGGGGGTTGAGGTGGACCGCTTTCGCGCCGACGAGAAAAAGGCGCTAGGGGCCGTCCGCTCCTGGCAGGAGAGGAGCCGAACCCTCGTCGAGGTGGCGCAGGGAGTATCGATGTTTTACGCCGATGAGGTGCTCTACGACGAGGATGCGGCGCGGAAATTTCTGACCCCGGGCCTCATCCCGATCTTCGAGGAGCTCATCGGGAAGCTCGAAGCGTTAAAGTCCTTCGAGGAGGAGGCAATCGAAAAGATTATCATGTCGGTCGCAGAAGAGCGCGGCCTGAAGCTCGGAAAGGTGGCCCAGCCGTGTCGGGTGGCGCTTACGGGCAAAACGGTGAGCCCCGGCATCTTCGAGGTCATGGCGCTCCTGGGCAGAGAGGTCGTTCTCGCCCGGCTGAGCGAGGCCGTTGAGTGGATGGAGGAGCGCCGGGCCGCCTCCCCTTCCTGATTTATCCTTGACCTGCTCTCTCTTTGCGCTATTCTAAGCCCTCGACACGACGGCTGGGGAGTCGTCTAATGGCAGGACGCCAGACTCTGGATCTGGTTGTGGAGGTTCGAATCCTCCCTCCCCAGCCAAATCATTTTTGCAGACTTTTCCAGGAAATCTTAACTCAGGCTATAAGGCGGAATAGTTAATATTTCATCAGTTATTGCCCCTGGATGCAGAGGGGCATGAGGGGCAACTAAATCGTGAAGTCTGCCTTTTGGACAGGTGGCAGATACCGAATTGAAGCCTTGAAGATGCTACACCCGATCGGCTGCTTCTTGGAATCGAGGCGCATTATCGGCACTATTCATCGCTTCCCCAAGGGCCGGTTTTCGTTAAGAGAGCTAGCACTAGATAGTCATGGTCGACAGGCTTGGTGATGTAGTCAAGGGCCCCCTCAACCATAGCACGCTTGACAAACTCATCGTCTTCGATGGCGGTGACCATGATGGCGTTCGCCCCCGGGTCGAGGACCTTGAGCTCCCGCAGTGTCTCCAGGCCATCCATGCCCGGCATTCGGATGTCCAGCAGCACCACGTCGGGTTTCTCCTGCATGTAAGCCGGCAAAGCCTCCTCGCCGCTGAGGGCTATAGCCACCTCGAACCCCTTGCTCCTTAGAAAGTCTCGAAGCGCATCGCAGAAATCAGGCTCGTCGTCAACAATCAGGACTTTCTTTGGTATCATGCACCCTCCACCCTATCACTTCGTCGTGCCACCGATCGAAGTTCCGGCTTTGCCAAAGAGGTCTCCCGTTGAGGCTCCAAAGAGCGTGACGGAGGCGACGATGACCGCCGCAATGAGGCCAACGAGTATGCCGTACTCCATCGACGAGAATCCCTCGTAATCGTGGATGAGCTTCGCGAGGTGGTTTTTCCCTTCCTTTTCCCTTATGTGTCGCATTCGTTCGGACCCATAGGGCTAGCGCAATTATAAATACAGCAAATTATGTGCCATCTTCATAGGCCCAGTTATTTCAGCAGGATGCGTTTTCTTGGGTTGGCTCAATGTGTTGCAAATCAACGAAATCTGATGAAAACATCATACATGAATCAGTGTGAATAATGAGAATAGGGGATTACCGGGCCCTTGAAACGTCCTGCCCGAGGCGGTCACTCGTCCTAGCACCTAGCCTTGGGGACTATTAGCGATTGGAGGTAGCGCCTACAGGAAGTCGCTCGGAATTTACGATAATCCCAGTAATCTTAACTCTGGCCACCCAGCCGAAAAGTTCATATTTCACCTGAAATTGACCCTGAGCCCCACCGGTCATGGGTGACTACTAAATCGTGAAATATCAACCCTGGATTAAATGATTACCCATTGGAGGTGAGGCCAGTTTTCTTTTTAGATAGACTTTACTCTTGGAATGTCCATCGATGACTATAATCATTGATGTAGAACAGATTACAGCCCTTACAGCCGGGGCCTCCTTGTGGGCGAAAGGCACTTCTGCATGAAAAGATGGCTCGGTTTACTCTTTGAACGCGGCCTTCACCATCGGCATGAGTTCGTTTCGCTCATGAAGCTCGTGGACGATATCACACCCACCGATGAATTTCCCTCCGATGAAGACCTGAGGAATGGTGGGCCATTCGCTGAAGACCTTGATCCCTTCCCAAACGGCGGGGTCATCCAAAACATTGACGGTGGCGAACGGATGTCCCAGGGACTGAAACACCTGTACAGTGGAGGCTGAAAAACCGCACTGGGGAAACTCTTTGCTCCCCTTCATGTAGATGATGACTTCGTTCGACTCCGTCTCATCCTTAAAACGCGCCATAAGGTCGTCAGTCATTAACCGTTCCTCCTTTTTCCAAATAGCCTGCATTTCTTCTTAACTGGTGGGCATCCCTCCTACTGGCGACGATCCCACTCTTCCGGTGTGTATGTTTTCAGGGCTAGGGCGTGAATGCGGTCGGCTTCCAGGGCTTCGCTTAAGGCTCCATACACCAATTGGTGTTGCTCCACCAAGCCTTTGCCCTCAAAAATGGAGGAAACCACCACCGCTTGAAAATGGTCTCCCCCGCCGGTTAAGTCTTCCACAATTACTGTCGCATCGGGTAGAGCAGACTCAAGCGTCGTCTTGATTTCAGTTGCCACCGACATCTTTTCCCTCTTAACGTCGTGGATTACCCAAAAAGATGGTCGATGGCCTTCGGAAGTTCAAGTCCTCTCGAAACAGGTGCAAACCACATTATGAGACAAGAACAAAAAGAACGCTGCCCCTTACGCAGAACCGTGATGGTTTGGGTAGACGTCTCATGGGGTTGCCCTAGGGGAGCGTTATCGGGAATAAAAACGTTACTCGAATACTGTAAACAGCTCGTCCGTTTTTGCCGCCATGATGAAATCGTTACGATGCAACCCCTTTATCTTGTGTGTCCACCATTCGACTGCAACCCTACCCCATTCGGTTATGAGAGCGGGATGATGACCCTCCTCCTCAGCTAATTCTCCCACCTTGTTAGTGAACGATAGTGCATCGGAGAAATGCTTGAACTCGTACGCACGTCCCAACCTTTTGATCCCATCTTTTTCCGTTACCTCCCATTGAGGGACTTGCGGACTGAATTCCAATATCTCCTCATCAGTTACGGACGGTGCGTCTCTCCGGCATGCTACACACTTCATTTGGACTAAATCTTCCATTTCCAATCCTTCCTATCTAGTGTCTTCAATATCTCCCAGACTACCGTAGGCAATCATGGTCTTTCTAATTTGGCTTCAGGAGTTTCACCAGTTTCAAAATACAGGGAATTAGGATTGCCCCATTAAACACAAATATAATTTATCCCCAAGTCTATTGCCATAAATTCCCACATATTTAATCCATATATAAATAAATCCTTTCTTATCCTTCACCTCCAATGTCAACGTACTCTCCGCAGATTTCGCAACCGCAATTATCGGGAAACTTGCACTCTTCGTCGTCCTTTGTGAGCCTCTGAGAGGCTCGTGCCTGCTCCATCTTACGGCACCACTCTTCTTCCCAAGCCCAAATATCCACATTACTAATCCCCTGTTCATTTAGAATAGGGCTTTGCAACCCTCAAAGCTACATGGGAGATTATCCCCCCGAACAGCTCCACCTCCCGCGGGAGAGTGGCCCAGGGTTTCTTAATACCTTATATTGTCTTTGATGCTGAACAATCCCCAACGCATGAAAAGTATAAACCTCCCCCAGTATATCGTGTTGACCTTACTCTTTATTATTGCAGGAAGGTGAACAGAGGGACCTGCCACATAAAGGACCTCCAGTGGTGGCCTGAGGTGCGGGACGACGGTCCGGAGACGAAACGCGCCCGCTCGGCCTAGGCCGTCCCGCGCCCGTAGGCCCATCGAAGGAGAAAGGATATATGACGAAGGAAACTTTGAAAACCCTAGGGATTCTCGCCTTACTCGCGGCCTTTTGCTCTTCAACGGCGTGGGCTGAACAGAGGCAGAAAAGCTCCGCGCTGGACAGCTCGAAGACGAGCGAATTGGTGGGGGTAAAGTTCAATCTCGATGGCAGGCTTACATTCAACCAGACATGGAAAGTGCCAGTCGCCTGGGAGAAGTACGATGCCAAAAGGATAAACATCGGGTCCTCGCCCGCCGACGAGACGCCCGCATACGTCTTTGACCTCCAGGGCGACGAGCTTACGGTAGACTTTCGCAATGAGGATTTCAAAACGCCCGATGGTTTCGGCCAGGGGAATATCGCTGATCCTCATCCAGTCACAGACCTCGATGCCGCATTCAACCGGGCCCGGCGAGACATCCTCATGCAGTATCGCATCTGGATTGGGGACCGAAAGGAGCCTGTGGGCATCATCCTCACGCCCTACCTGGTTAAGATGACCAGGGACGGGGACCGGATAGTGGTGAAGCTTACCGGTGAGGCTCTCAGAGAGCGGGATGTAAGAACAAGGTACTAGAGGCGGGCCCTGGTTGGTCTCAAGGAGATGCGGATGCAGGGTGACCCTGGGCCAGCTATGACGGTGGCTCTTGCGGTGCAAACGACGTTCATGATATTATTAGCTAAAGGAGCGAGAAAAAATGGGAAACTTTATTAAAGTAGCCACAACGGGAGACCTCTCACCGGGCAAAGCGATGAAGGTCGAGGTAAACGACGAAGAGGTGGCCCTCTTCAACCTGAATGGCGAATACTATGCAATAAGCGACGTCTGCACTCACGCCGGAGGGCCTCTGTCCGAAGGAGAGCTGGACGGTGAGGAGGTAGAATGCCCCTGGCATGGGGGTCGCTTCAACGTCCGCTCTGGAGAGGCTACCGGCCCGCCCGCCCCCAGGGCGGTAGAGAGCTATTCGGTCAAGGTCGAGGGTGAAGACATCCTCATCAGTCTCGACTGAAGCCCACCCGGGCGGGCGCAGACCGATTTTGAGAACGTTAGGAGGAGGGAAAGTTTATGGCTGACAAGGAGGCAGTCCTTGAGGCTCTAAAGACGGTGATCGACCCCGAGGTGGGGCTTAATATCGTCGATATGGGGCTCATCTACGACGTGCACGTCGAGGGAGAGCGAGTCGATGTCACGATTACCCTCACCAGCCCCGGCTGCCCTTTCGGGCCCGAAATACTCAATAGCGTCGAGACCGTGCCGTTGGAGGTCGAAGGCATCACGGAGGCGCAGGCCCACCTGGTCTGGTCCCCCCCATGGGACCCGGATACCATGATGAGCGAAGAGGGCAGAGACCAATTAGGCATCTTCTGAGGCCCTCCTAAAGCCTTTAATCGCAAAGGGTTCCCGCCTACACCTTCACCTGGGCAACTCTCGCGCAGTTCAGCGCCGGAGAAGTCTTAATACTCCTCCGCCCTTCGTCCTTTCTCTAGGCTAGCTGGTTGACTCTTAGGGGTTAGAGTGTTAGAAGTGAGGGCCGTGCCCCCATCGTCTAGAGGCCTAGGACGCCGGCCTCTCACGCCGGAAACCGGGGTTCGACTCCCCGTGGGGGCACCAGCTTAATTACAGTTTCAGGGTTTCAGGCCATAGAATAACAGCAGCACCAGCCCGTGGATGAGCACGGCTATAATGTAATATCTCGCCTTCAAGACTTCCTCCTTCTTCATTTCCTTATACCGTTTTCATACCTTACAGAACCGGAAGCCCTACGATTTTATTCACTCAGAATAGATAACCCCCTCTATGCCAAGTTGGTTGCAATGGGTTCAATTTCGGGCACAATCGCCCCGACAGGAGGGAATCCCCTCTTCGAATTTAGATCAGATGAATGATGTGGATTTAGCGGTCTTTTGAAGTAGTTTTTCGCTTATCTTGGAATCGGGGCGAGGAGGCCTTGGTGTGGAGAGGGAACTTAGCTTTCGAAGTCCATTCGTAGCTTCTTACCATAGTTTGCCCTGGCGTTTTGGAGGACTGCAAGTGGCACCGACGTCCCGCTCTCCTCCTCCGAGGCCCTGGAGACCCAGCCCGCCATCCGCTCCATCGCTACGGCTTTTCGGGGGCTCGCCGCAAGCCAGAGGCGCCGCCAGAAGTCCAGCTCCTGAACCATCAAATTCACATCGTCAAGCTTACAAAGCGTTGGCATCTCCGACGTCCGACTCACCGCAAGGAGATTTGGTCTAACCTTCGCTTCCCGGCCATCCGTTCCAGCCACACGGATCAACAATTCAGACGTGGGACCCTGGTCGACACCAAGGACCAGCACTTCTTCCCCCTCGAGAAGAGAAACCTCCCCGGAAAGGGTTTTGACGACCGTAGCCGTAAGGGGTTCGGATGGATTCATTCTTCCACCTCCTTCAATTATTCCTAATCCTCACACATCCTATTATAACATACAACCAATACATCCAAAATACCCTGTCCTACTCCAAGAAAATTATTTTTAAGTATTCATGAAGGCTTTCCTCGTCGGCTGGCTCGCCGCGAAAGCCCACATACCCGGCCAGCCCCGCGCCCACAAGCAAGACATCGGTCACCCTGCTCCCCCGTCCTCGCATTACATTTATCTCTTTTAAAAAACCACTAATATGTACAATATTTACAATAATTTACTGGATATCCATTTCCAAGATACTTTAAACGTAGGATTCAAGGCATCCCGGCTTCAGGCCACCTCACGCCGCGAATATCTTTTGTCCTTCGAGTTGGGTTGTTAGGGCCTCGAGGGCCTGGTCGACCAATCCTCGCCTCAGCTGCCGCTCTTTTTCGGGAGACAATTTGGGGTCGCCGAGCGGATGGGGGTTTAAAACCTATCCTGGAGGGGGCTTGGGGCATCATCCCTTGATTTACATCCCCCTTAATTGCTATTCTTTGGACACAAAGAGCTTCTTCAGGCCCTTATTTAGTGACGGACGCCGTGCCCTTCAACGCCTATCTCAAACAACTTTAAAACGACCTCCGGGCAGGGCGTTCGGTCGAGCTTAATGCTTGACCCACGGGCCTAAATTGACTATCTTGTCGTACTTAGAGCCAATATAAACTGGAACTGGGGCAGGCATAGTAATTGCTTGCCCGCCCTGGACACCAAAGACGGCGCACCAAACTCTCAGATCCACTCCTAAGCAAGTGTGCTCGGAGGGGGGTTACTTCCTAGAGGAACACAACGTAGTTTTCACCGGACCAGGAGGCTGCTGCGGTGGAAGTCGCTCAGCCCCTAGGCCAATGAGGAGGTCAACATGGCATACGAATTGGAAGGACGATTGCTGGAAGTCTGTACGTGTAATGTCATCTGTCCCTGTTGGGTCGGAGAGGACCCGGATGGCGGCACCTGCGAAGGGGTGCTGGCCTGGCATATCGATAATGGAACGATCAACGACCTGGATGTCTCAGGCCTCACCCTGGCGCTCTTGGCCCATATTCCCGGCAACATCCTGAAGGGCAACTGGAGGGCCATTGTCTACGTAGACGACAAGGCCACACCCGAGCAGGAAGATGCGCTACTGAAGGTATGGACCGGTGAGCTTGGCGGGCCCGTCGCGGATCTGGCGCAGTTGGTCGGTGAAGTGGTCGCCGTGGAGCGGGCTTCGATCACCTTCGAGGTAGAAGGGGGAAAAGGGACGCTCCAAATCGGTCAGGTAATCGAGGCCGAAATTGAGCCTTTCACGGGGGCTACGGGTCAGACTACCGCGCTTCACGACACCGCGTTCACAAGCATTCCCGGTTCTCCCGCCTACGTAGCAAAGGCCCCATTCTATCGAGTGAACGCCCCACAGCACGGGTTTAGTATCGATCTGCAAAATCACAATGCGATCCAGGGGAGTTTCCGCTTCGAAGGGTGATCCGCACTGAGGCCCGGCGCAGCCATTCCTAGGGAGTGACTGAGCGCGCGCCCTCGAGCCAGATGACGGTCACCTCTAAGGGTGAGGTAACGATGTTGGCGAGAGTGGACGAGCAAAAACTGCTCGCGAGTTTACTAGGGACTTTGATCGCCCTGGCCTGGCTGGTCCTGTGGGCGTGGGGGCGCTCGCCATACGCTCGGTTTCTCGATCACGGAGAACTGGAAGGAATCAGCTTACCCGGAGACACGTTCTTCTTCCTTGTCTTTGTGGCGGGGTGGACCTTGATGACAGTCGCTATGATGCTGCCGGCCACCCTGCCGCTTGTGAGGTTGTTTCATGCCCTCACCCGGCGGCGTGAAGATCGCCGATCGCTGGTGGCCCTGCTCATCGTTGGTTATCTCGGTGCCTGGACGCTGTTTGGCGTCGTAGCGCACTTCGGGGATTGGGTCCTTCACCAGGCCCTTGAGCGTAGTGTGGTGCTGGAATCCAACCCCTGGGTGATTGGATCGGGCCTCTTCATCGTAGCAGGGATTTTTCAGTTTACTCCGCTCAAGTACTATTGCCTTGATAAATGCCGCTCACCCCTGAGCTTCATCATGGGGCACTGGGGGGGGAGGAATGAAAAGCGTCAGGCTCTTTGGCTGGGAGTACATCATGGGCTCTTTTGCATCGGCTGTTGCTGGGCGCTGATGATGTTGATGTTCGCTGTCGGGGTTGCAAATCTTGGCTGGATGCTTGTTCTCGGTACGATCATGGCGATCGAAAAAAACATGTCCTGGGGCAAGCGGATGAGCGCCCCGGTGGGGGTGCTTCTGATCGCAGGGGGCCTGATACTAGCCCTGGCGGGTGCGCCGCTCTCTACAATGATTTTTTGAGTGTCGATTATCCCAGTAAATTTTAACTCCGGCCAACTTATGTAAAAGTCAATATTTTTCAGGAATTTCCCTCCAACGGACCATCACCAGCACCTAGCTTACAAGAGGATGATGCCTTAGACCCTTTGATTGAGTAGGGGGCAGAGTCAACGCCCTCCGGCTTCAGGCCACCTCACGCCGCGAATATCTTTTGTCCTTCGAGTTGGGTTGTTAGGGCCTCGAGGGCCTGGTCGACCAATCCTCGCCTCAGCTGCCGCTCTTTTTCGGGAGACAATTTGGGGTC